>UQAW01000014.1 GCA_900539175.1 uncultured Lachnospiraceae bacterium | reverse complement strand
TATGTCTATCATATAATATTTATTGAAAATGGTCATGTTTATTTTGTACTATTTATATTCTAACACTAATGCTAAGAGAGCCGAAGGCCGGACCCACTACAATGCCCTTGGACACTGTGCCGGCAAGCTTGTCAGAGTCATCTGGAAGATGCTCACTGACAAAGTAGAATTTAACCTCGAATAAGAGGTCTGTATACCAATATTGATAGATTTTGAAAATACACCCTAAGGGAGCTTTATTAAAGTTGCCCTTTTTTACCATCAATATGAAAAATGAATTTTTTGCTATTTTATACTTGACTTTTCATAGCTGGTCTCCACGGCCATTATCTTTGCAGTATACTATCCTTGTCTTTTCCAGATTCAGTTTCAGACCATACTCCCGAAATCTTTGTGCCATTCTCCGTTTCAGATATTTTTCCTGCTTTTCAGATACACAGTGTGCGATTCTAGCATCAGCACATCTTACCCACGGTATTGTCGGAAATTCTTTACCATGAAATCATCAAACACATAGTGTAAAAACAGATTTGCAAGTACCGGACGCATAAAATATACCCGTTAAGTATCCGGCGGACACTGTCAATAACTAACATATCTACGTTTTTCAGGGTTCCTGTGAGGCTTTTTTATCCCCATTTTTTTCATAGGCCACTTTACACTACCTGTGAATAATTCCATCTTTATCCATAATATCGCCTGATTTTCAGGATTTATTCAATTACAGTGCCACCGGCAGAACTGTCCAGAATAATGCATACCCAGGTCTTCCCCCGGTTCATCGTAATCTGGTTTCCGTCAGTATCATAATAATACGTAGGTCCCCAGGTATCTTTTTTACTCCATGTAATATCAATCGCTTTTCCATTGGTAATATACACGCCGGTTCCCGGAGTATTCACATCAATATTCAGGTAACCGTTATCGTCATACTTTTTCCAGGCAGAATTCTGTAAAATAATATTCTTCACGGAAATCTGTTCTCCCGTCTCGTCGTCAATTTGTTCTTTGCCGTATTGAAAACGATCGTAAAGCCCTGTCCCAGGATTATACGTAAACCATGGATTATTGTAATTATAGCCGCCTGGTTTTACCGTATTTGCCGCGATACCATTGTCCAGATTTACCTGCTGTCCCACAGGTGCAAACTGATACGAACTTGAAAAATCATCTGCATACTCCTGCCGGTAACCGTTGATCTCGATTCCCTTCTGGATTCCTTCGAAACTGGTGTAGGCGTTATGCGGCGGCTTCCTGTCGGAAGAACGATAATACACCTTATCGCCATATCCCTCCAGTCCGCTTAAGTTGTTGACTTCCGGCATCTCCAGATAGGGCAATGCGTACGCTGCCTGTCCGTAATGGCAATAGATGGCATCAAAACCTGCCGCATAAAAGATATAATAATCTCTGCAGCTTCTGACAGAACCGATTTTGTCCAGATTGTCATAATCTTCAAATACACCCATCAGACGTGTGATACCTCCTTCTACCGGAGCCTCGTATATCACGCCTGCATGATTGATTCCATATTGCGGACAAGCCGCCTGAATATTATTCAGCATAACTGCTGCCGGCCGCCGTCTCCCAACGGATTCCGGAACCGCTTCTCCCGTAAGATAACTGTATACCATACCCGCAGGCAGTCCTTCCTGCGCCGGCTCCGCTGTGGGTGTTTCAGCTGTCAGTGCAGATGTCGGTACAGGTGTCTCCGTTACTGTCCCTTCCTGCGTTGGTGCAGCTTTTGAATCTTGTTTTTTTCTACATCCTGCTCCGACAATCAGTACGATTACGCCAACAGCCAATAACAACTTTTTCCAATGCAACTTCTTTGTCAAATGTCATTCCCCTTCCCTGGTGATATCAAGAGCCTTTAACACTGTTTCCTGTTTCTCCTCCATGACCTTTGCTTCCTCCAAAACCATATGATCATATCCCAGAAGATGCAGCATACTGTGGGCAATTAAAAATGCATATTCCCGCTTCAGGCTGTGCCCATATTCCGCTGCCTGTTCTCTGGCACGTTCCACAGAAATCACAATATCTCCCAACATCAGTTCTCCGGTTTCCGGATTAAAACAATCCTCCCAGCCTTCTTCTTCCAGAACCTGATAATCTGCCGGTTCCGGAAAATCTACCAGCGGAAAGGACAATACATCGGTAGGTCTGTCGATCTGCCGAAATTCCCGGTTCAGCCGATGAATCTCCTGATTATCTGTCAATGTCAGAGAAACCTCTGCTTCATAAGGACAATTTTCCGCATCCAGAACCTGATTAACGACCAGATCTGCAATCTGCTCACAATCAAATGGAAAACGATACTCCTGCTCATTTTCAAATTGTAATGTCATATCCTTTACCTTCTTCTTTCTCTTCTGCTGTTGTTTCGCTGCCCTCCCGTTTCTGCGGTGGACGGCTTATGCTTTTTCTCGTAAACCTCGTAAGCCTGTACGATCTGCTGTACCAATGGATGGCGCACCACATCCTTACTGGTCAATTCACAAAATGCAATACCATCCACCTTCTTCAGCACCTGCATAGCAACATCCAACCCCGATTTTGCGTCTGCCGGCAGATCTTTCTGAGAGGAATCTCCGGTAACGATTACTTTGGAGCCAAAACCGATTCTGGTCAAAAACATCTTCATCTGGGCAGGCGTGGTGTTCTGGGCCTCATCCAGAATGATAAATGCGTTATCCAAAGTACGTCCGCGCATATAAGCAAGGGGAGCCACTTCAATCAGACCTTTTTCCATATTCTTCTGGAAACTGTCTGCTCCCATAATCTGATATAACGCATCATATAATGGCCGGAGATAAGGATCTACCTTTGACTGGAGATCTCCCGGCAAAAAACCCAGCTTTTCTCCCGCCTCGATGGCAGGACGTGTCAGGATAATTCTGCTCACCTCATCATTACGGAACGCAGTGATCGCCATAGCCATGGCAAGATAGGTCTTTCCTGTTCCGGCAGGTCCTACCCCGAAGACGATCATCTTCTCCCGGATCTGATCCACATACTTCTTCTGTCCCAAAGTCTTCGGCTTCACCGGACGTCCGCTCATCGTATGGCAGATACAGTCCCCATCGATTTCCACAATGGATGCTTCCTGCGCTTCCATCGACAAGGCCAGAACATAATTAACATTCTGGGTCGTAATTTCATTTCCCCGGACAGACAATGCCATCAACTGCTGCAGACACTTTTTTGCCCTGTTTACATTGGCTTCCGGTCCAATAATTTTTAACTGCCCGTCTCTGGAAATCAGTGAGACGTTTAGATTCCGCTCCAATAATTTACTGTGTTCATCAAATTGTCCGAAAATATTCTTTTCATGCTCTGCCGGAAAATCCATCCGGCTTTCTATTATGCTATTGTTCATCTGATAAGTTATCCTTTCCGGGTGCCGTCATCTCACAGGGCGCCTCCTTGGCAGCCTGCTCAATCACCAGAAACTCACCCTTTGCAATACAAGCCGTATCCGTTATCTCTATTTTAACATTATTTTCAGATATTTGAACCCCTATTTTTTCCAGTTCCTTCTCGTACTGCCCCATTTGTTGCTTAGCAATCTCTCTGCATTCTTCTTCTGAGTAAATCTGATCTTTCTCTTTATATGCGCGTCTGTTGATCGTCCCATAAAAAACAGGCAATGCAAAATTTTCCGTCAGAAACAACTGGTGACGATCTTCATACGACACGGTCTTCTCACTTTTTTCCCCGAAAAAATCCAGATTCAGCCTGTAATCTCCAATTTCCAGAAACGGAACGTCACTTGTTTCCTCTTCGTATTCCCTGTGTACATAGTTTCTCTCAAATTCCCTATAATAGTAATAACGTGTCATAAGATAAATATCACTGTCAGCATGTACATATTCGTAACGAATGGTCTCCCCACTGTCATCTACAATCGGGATTTCACCGCTCACCAACACATCCCCCTGCTCGCAGACTGTTCCTTCGGAAACCTTCGGAATTCCGCTTCGGGTCACGATCCGAACCACTGTTCCTGCTTTTTCTGCAATCAGATCGCAGGCAGATTCCTCCTGCAAATCCTCTTCCTGCTCCTGATACCCGTCTACATTCTCCTTCACTTCCACAATAAGCTGCGTACCCTGAATCTTTGTGGAAACCCAGGTAATATTGGGAAATGCCTGCCGGACTTCCGCAGAAATATCCTGACAGACAATTCTATTTTTCCAGATACCATGGTGGACTCCTTTTTGTTCCAGAAATGCCAGAATCGCATATGTGCTGTTGGCATGATTTCCATCCACATGAATATTCCAGATAAAACAGGATAACAGATACAAAAGACCTGCAAACAAAAAAATCCCAATAAAAAATCCCTTCCTTTTTCTGTTTTGATAAAAAAAGAAGGGCATTCCATGCTTTTCCACAATATGAAGTGTACAGCCGCTCTTCCGGCAAAGTGGCTTGAGTCTGCGAAAATCCTGTATTGACATGGACAACAGATAACTTCCCTCATCAGAAAGCAGATTCCAGAGAAAAATCTGATTTGCCGCACAAAGATTCAGGAATCTCTCAGGCATATTGCCGATAAGACGGACACGGACATATCCCTTACAATACCGAATCAGAAGATTCATAAGTTCTCCTTTCGCACTCCTTGATCCTTTCAAACCTTATGGTTCGAAGGTTATCTGTTGTATCTGACCGGAGATTTTCATCTCTTCTTTGCTGTAATAGGTAATGTTCAGATTTGTTCCGCTGATACACAATTTTCCGCTTTTCAATAAAAGTACGATCCGGCCGCTGCAATACTCGCAGATACGCCGGTAATTCTCAACACAGACTTCCCGCTTTCCCCAGAACGTAATCACCGATTCCTGATAAGCCAGATCGGCGGGAATCTGTATCCGGCTCAAGGCAGAGCCGATGGGATGACTCTTCTTCTTCAAAGGCACAGGCTCCTACCTTGCTTTCTTGAATACTATATGCGGCCGGACTACCGATTATGCGCAAGACTCTTTCTTTTCAGAATTCCTTACGCCTCTTTGAACAAAATCAATGAAAACCACAGTACAAGATGTTCCCCCAGATAGTAATCCATCAGATTCTGTTCGATCAGATTCGGTACCACAATTCCATGACTTTCGATACAGGGATGCATACGATCCGGATGACGGCAGCTTCCCTTCGGATAAGTACATTTCTCACAGATGGAACAGGATTCCGTAGACAGGGTATAGACAAACATCGACTGATCCTTCAGATACTGTTCGATGATCCCCGTCATCTTCTCGTGCTCCTCTTTCGTCTTCAGTGTCTCTTCCATGTTGGAAAAATCCTTCACATCCGCCACAGATGAGAAAAACAACGCCTGATCGTATTCCAGACACTTATTCTTACACTTCTCTACAGTTCCCACAGCCGGAGGACAAGACCAGGTACTTCCGTAGCGTGGACATTCTTTCTTACAGATCACACGTACTTTATCCGAAAACTCCAGTTGCTCCGTATCCACAAACGCATACTGATAAATTGGAAACTGCGTAATAAATGCTTCTATTTCATCTCTTGTCATAACTCCCTATACTCCTTATCTAACAATCCCTTCGTTGCAATAAACACAACAAAACTACTTATTATGTTTCTTCGATTTCAGCCGGAAATAGATCTGCTTCTGCCCATTGATATCTGAAATCTTCTCCACCTCATAATCTCCCAGTGATTTGATAAACGGAGTCAACTTTGAAAATCCATAATTTCTGACATCAAAATCCGGCATACGCTTTGATAACTGATCTCCCAGTTTCCCGCAGAACAGCCAGCCGTCCTCATCCGAAAACTTTTTAATAATCGCATTGACCGTATTCCGAATCCGCCGAAGATCCTTTTCCTTCCAATCCGCCCCCTGCTGCCGAACTGGAGCCACCTCCGTGCTCTTAATTTCAATCTGCCGTTCTCTGGTCTCCTCCTTTTCCTCCTCCTGCTGATTCGAATACAGCAGATCCAGATACTTAAACTGATTACAAGCTGAAATAAACGGCTTCGGCGTCTTACTCTCACCCATACCGATCACCTGCATCCCCGACTCCCTCAGCCGTGCCGCAAGTCTGGTAAAATCACTGTCCGATGATACAATACAGAATCCATCCACGGTCCCGGAATACAAGATATCCATGGCATCAATGATCATAGCTGAATCCGTAGAATTCTTACCTGTCGTATAACTATACTGCTGCATCGGAATAATTGAATTATCCAAAAGCACATTCTTCCAGGACGCCAGCCTCGGGCTGGTCCAGTCCCCGTAAATTCTCTTATACGTAATAACCCCATTATTTGCAGTCTCATCCAGAATAATTTTTACATACTTATCCGAAATATTGTCCGCATCCATCAAAACCGCAAATCTTAATTCATTATCCACTCATTCCCCTCCTGCTTCAATTCCTTCAATCCCATTCACCGCTCCTCAAGTCTGCAAGCAGCCTTTCCTCGCTTGCACTCATTATACTGTGATTTCATCACAGTCAACATTCGTCGCTCCTCAAGTCTGCAAGCAGCCTTTCCTCGCTTGCACTCATTATACTGTGATTTCATCACAGTCAACATTCGTCGCTCCTCAAGTCTGCAAGCAGCCTTTCCTCGCTTGCACTCATTATATCACGAATTATCTTCTTTGAGAATAATAGATTCTATAGGCTTTTGCTTCCTTTATATTCCAAATCATATCTCAGAGTTCATTCATACAATACACCCTGCAAAGGAAAACACATATCTTGCTGAAATCACTTCACGAACAACCTCTATGAAAGTTGACGTATCAAACAATTTACGAAACGACACAGCAGCAGGAACGAATCCGTGACAGGGAGGCATTGCTGTACAGTTTCAGAAGGTCTTAGAGGCAGGCGATACAGGCTCCAGGGAGAGGAAGCGGTTATCAAAACCGCTTTCTCAGAGACATTGAAGTGAGAAATTCCTCAGAATTTCTCGCTGAATTGTCTCGGTGCCCTGGAGAATGTATCGCCTGCCTCTTAGACCTTCGAAGCTGCACAGCCTGCCTCCCTGTCACGGATTCGTTCCTGCTGCGTCCGTCTCCAAAATGAAACCCATCTAAAAACTTATTCCGCTGCAAACTCCTGTGAATAAATCTCATCACCGTTTGCATCCATGTATCTTACAACTACAACAGGATTCTCTTCATCAACTGCTGCTTTCAGAGATTTTGCCACAGACTTGAAAGTATCTGCTTGAGCATCCAGACCGCTTGCCAGTGCATCTGCCATACCATCTACCTGTGTAAGCTCACTATAAGTATAAGTATAGATCAGTTTGTTATCCTCACCAGTTACTTCCATATCCATACCGCTTTCAGCCAGTGACTCTTTGATACTGGAAATCTGGTTCTGTATCAAATCAGAATTTACATAGTCAGCAACCGAGTCATACTTGCCAAGACCAGCGAGAGAATTACTGTCATCATCCGTACTTTCTGAAGTACTATCCGTCTTTGAATCGTCTACAACGCTTTCAGAAACAGAAGTAGAGTCTTCGGAAGTATCCTTGCTCTCCTTTCCATCTCCGCAGGCATTAAAAGACAGTGCAACAACTGTCAAAGCGGTGCATACCAATAATCTTAATGTTTTTTTCTTCATAATGTTCCTCCCACATCATTCTTTACAGCATTGATTTTATATTTTCGTAGCTGTTTATTCTCTGCACAAACTCCCTGTGCCTGTTCTATTGTATAATAAATCATAATTTTTTTATATCAAAATATATAGAACTTTATATCAAAAAACGCAGAACTTTCTCATTTTCTCATGTTTCCAGTGAGAAAGAAAGAATAAACTCTACTGCGTAAGATACCCCATAATACTGCATTGACCTACTGCCGCAATAGCTGTATGCTTAACGACCTCATGCCTTAATTGCCCACCGCATCTTCGTGGAACGCGCACGGCTGTTTTTGTTACATTCTTCAGCAGAAGGTCTGATCACTTCCGTAGAAATCTCACGGTACACCCCTTCATTCCAGAATCGCTTCAGGGATTTCTTAACAAGACGATCTTCACCGGAATGGAACGTCAATATTGCAACTCTTCCTCCTTTTGCAAGCACATTCGGCAGTTTTTCCAAAAATGCATACAATACTTCGAATTCATTGTTGACATCGATCCGAAGCGCCTGAAATGTTCTCTGACAAGATTTCTTAACCACCTCTTTTTGCTCCGCCTCCGGTATAAACCGCAGCGCATATTCAATGACTTCCCGCAGCCTTTTCGTTGTTTCGATTCCGTGTCCCTTCTTCCGTTCTGCTACAATTGCTTTTGCAATTTCTTCTGCATAGGGTTCATCGGAATTCTCAAGCAACATCCCCTGAAGTTCCTCCAATCCAATTGTTTTCAAACGCTCTGCTGCCGTTATACCCTTCTCCGGATTCAGTCTCAAATCCAAAGGACCTTCTGTTTTATAAGAAAAACCCCTGTCCGGATTGTCAATCTGCATAGAAGATACGCCCAGATCCGCCAACACAAAATCAAACGGTCCTGCCTCTGCCGCTATTTGATCAATATCAGCAAAATTCATCTGCCGGATCGTAAGAATCTCCGGACCGTATCCGAGACGCTGCAGGCGCTCCTTTGTCTTCACCAATTCAATCGGGTCCACATCCAGAGCATACAGATGCCCCTGATTCTCCAGACATTTCAGCATCTCCTTTGTGTGGCCTCCATACCCAAGCGTTGCGTCCAGTCCCTTTTGTCCAGGCTGTATCTGCAAAAATTCCAGTATCTCATTCACACAGATAGAAAGATGCATACCAGCAGGCGTACTTCCTTTACGGATTACCTTCGCCACCGTATCTGCATATTTTTCCGGCTGCAGTTCCTTATATTTTTCTTTATAGCTTCTTGGATGTGTCCCTTTGTAACGAACACGCCGTGTATGTTTCTGTCCTTGATTTTCCATTACCTGCCTCCCTGTCAGTTCAATAAAATCTGCTTCACCTGATCCATATCCATCCGTTCTAACCGATAATCGGCCTGCGGCAGTTCCTCTTCCGGTGAAATATTGGAACGAATATACAAAGTGGAAAGTCCTGCTGCCTTTGCCCCCTTAATATCACAAATCCCATCGTTTCCTACCATAATTGCCGTACTCCTGGAAATCCCGTAAGTATCCAGAAGCTTTTCAAAGAACCGAAGATCCGGCTTTTTATATCCGTGCTCTGACGATATAAGGATACCATCAAAATAGTGAAAGATATGCAATGCTCTCATTTCGTATTCCGTAAAAATCCTCTGTGCATTGGAAAGAAGATACAATTTTTTACCGCTTTGTTTCAATGCTTTTAACATCTCTTCTGTTCCATCATAAAGTCTGATATATTCTGTGGACATTACACGGAAAAACTGCCCGGCGTGAACAGCCAGTGTCAGATCTGCAGTTATCTGCTTCTCTTCAAAAAGTTTCAGAAACACCTGCTCAATCGGAATCTCCGGATGTGCCTCGTGCGCATCCTCCCGAAGCCCCCGTTGTCCTGCTTCCAGCTGAGCAATCAATTGCCGAAAGGTGATTTTCAGTTCCTCCGGCTGATAATAAGCCCCATAATACCCGTAGAACATCCCCATCTTTTCCCATAACTCATTCTTCTCTTCCTCTGTATGAATATCAACCAGTGTCCCATACAAATCAAAAATACAAGTATCGTACATTTTTTCTCCTCACTACCACAAAATAAATCAGGCGATTGCAAAACTTTAAGCAGTCTCCCGAAGAAGTTCGTAATCTCCTAACGAACGAAACCTCCAGACGCTATAAGACTATAATAATAACGCTCAATGAAGCATTATCCTATATCTTACATCAGTCTGGAGATTTATACAATTCTTTACTCAATTATAAAAAAAATAATTCTCAGTCACTCTCATTCAGATTCTTTTCCTGCATGGCCTGAATCTCAGGAAATGCAGACAACATCGGCTTCAGATCTTTCCCTTTGATTCTCCGTTCAACATAATTCTTTGTAATCTTGCAGACAATCGGAGACAGTGTCACAACACCAATCAGATTGGGAATTGCCATCAGCCCGTTGAACGTATCAGACAGATCCCATGCCAGATCCAGACTCATCGTTGCTCCTCCAAGAATAAACACGATAAAGATGACACGATAGATAATAGTCGCCTTCGAACCGAAGAGATATTCAAATGCTTTTGTTCCATAGTGACTCCATCCAAGAACAGTGGAAAATGCAAATAATAAGATTGCAAGAGCAATAAATGCCGGACCTGCTTTTCCGAAAACACTGGCAAATGCTTCGCCAACCAATGCCGAGCCTTCCGCACTGCTGGTCACTGCCCCTGTCCCCAGATCAACCAGACCGGAAGATAATACCGTAAATGCTGTCAGCGTACATACTACAATCGTATCCGCAAATACTTCGAAAATTCCCCACATCCCCTGGCGAACCGGCTCTTTTACGTTTGAACTTGAATGAACCATAACGGAAGATCCAAGACCTGCCTCATTAGAAAATACACCACGTTTCATTCCCCAGGTAATTGCAAGTTTAAGACCCGAACCGACAATACCGCCGCCGACAGCTTTCATAGCGAAAGCGCCTTTAAATATTGCAGCAAATACAGCACCGAACTGATCTATATGCACAATACAGACTACGAATGCACCTACAATATAAAGGATCGCCATAAAGGGCACCAGCTTTTCTGTCACAGATGCAATTCTCTTAATACCACCCAGAATAACCAATGCAGCAAGCACCATCAAAACCAGACCGGTAGCCAGATTCGGAACACCAAAAGCAGCTTTCATATTGCCGGCTATGGAATTAATCTGACTCATATTGCCGATACCGAAGGAAGCCAACAGACAGAATACGGAAAAAAGGACTGCTAATACAGCACCTACCTGTTTCATTCCCGCTTTCGAGCCAAGACCTTCCTTAAGGTAGTACATGGCACCTCCGCTCCACTCACCTTTTTCATTCTTTTTGCGGTAATAGATACCAAGAACATTCTCGGAATAATTCGTCATCATACCAAAAAACGCTACGATCCACATCCAGAAGATAGCACCCGGACCTCCGAATAGAAGTGCAGAAGCCACACCGACAATATTACCGGTTCCTATCGTAGCTGCCAGTGCGGTACACAAAGACTGAAACTGGGAAATCGACTGATCCCCCTCCTTTGTGTGTTTCGTGATATGCTTGTCTGTAAAGATACTGCCTAACGTATGTTTCATCCAATATCCAATATGCGAAATCTGGAATACCTTCGTCAATACCGTCATCAAAATACCAGTTCCCACCAGCAAAACCAACATGGGAATTCCCCAGACAAAATCATTGACTTTACTGTTGATCTCTGTAATCAATTCAACCATAGTTACTATCTCCTCCTTCTCTGTCATGTATCAAACGCTCTCTGAACAAATACCCTCTTTCAGAATCCATATAAAAATGGTCTCTTTGTTCACCTCCTCACACTTCATAGCATCTGCTGTCTGATAAAACAAAAAGAACAGGGAAAACTCTGTTTCACCTGCTCTTCCTCATACTCACTGTCGGCCGTCACTATTTTTTCATGTACCTCATCCGCCTCAAACTTTTATCTGCACAGGGGTATCTTATAAACAAAGCTTCAACACTCACCCCTTCGTAAGCATCAAGTTTTATCATCCTATGTACTTTTTCAACGTTCTCTGGTATTCATTCATTTCTCTCACTTAACTTATCATAGTACAAAAAAAATGTCAATATTTCATCTGCAACTCATCGAAAAACCAGAACGAACGCCATCCCCTTCTCATCCTTTTGCGCAAAAATTTCTCCGCCCATTTTCCGCATGATCTCCCGGCAGATATATAATCCCAGTCCATTTCCCTGGATACCGTCACTGTTTGCAGCGCGAAAAAAACTTTCGAAAATATGATTAAACTCATTATCTGTGACCGGGTCCCCCGTGTTATAGATGCGGATCAACTGACAGTAATCCTCCTCATAAAACGTAATCCGGATGCTTCTGCCATCTCCGTATTTGAATGCGTTTTCAAAAAGATTCTCAAACACCTCAACCGCCCGTTCCAAATCCCCTTTCAGCAAACGATTCTCATAGGATGCAATCATCAGATCCACCATCCGGACCCTGCACTTTTCTGCATAAGTAGCAAGGACTTTCTCCATCAGATCCTTCAGATAAAAATCACCCGTTCTGACCTGAATGTCCAGAATATCCTCCCTGGCATTCTTCATAATCTGTTCCACATAATGTTCAATCTCTGACGCCTTTTCTCCGATCTGATGCGCCGCCTGCCGTTTCATCTTCTCGTCTCCGTAAATATTTTCCTCCAAAGCCTTCCCATATAGCTTAATCGTATTAAGAGGCGTTTTGATATCATGAGACAGTGACAACAGCATGGTCTTTTTCTCTTTTTCCAGCTCCAACTGCCGCTTTTTTACAGTATCCAGTGAATCTTTCAGCTGACCGATTCCCCATATAAATCTGGAAAAAAACTGATTTTTCTCTTCTTTTATAATCCCTTTCAGGTGACCATGTGCCAGTTCATAAGGCAATTCACACATCTGATGGAATGGTTTTAATACCCGATACTTAAGATACAGTAAAATCACAAGCAGAAACACTTCCATAACTGCAAGCATACTTTCCAGATATACCAGAACCGGCTGTATCCAGACTTCAGCTTCTATATAATCAAAACGCAGGATCCCACATAATTTCTGAGCTCCAAATAGTGGTTTCAATTCCATCCGCATCCGGTTCTTTTCCGAAAAAAAGGCATCGGTTTTCTCTTTCTGCCCCATCTCTTCCAATGGCAAGTAGGAAACTTGCTTAACAAATTCATAAGAACACAAATCAAGCTTATCCAGAGAAGTTCCCCCGGATAAGCTGTTGTAGATACGATTGATTTCCAGTTTATAGAGACTTCCATGTTCTATTGTGATGGTGTGGAATCCATATCCGGCTCCAACCGCAAGCAGCAGATAAACGATTACAGAAATTCCAATCAAACGATTATAATTCTTCATAACGGTAACCCACTCCCCAGACAGTCTGTATTCTTTTCGGCTCTTTGGGATTCTCTTCGATCTTCGTGCGCAGCATCTTCACATGAACCGTCAGTGTCTGATTTTCACTAAAGCTGTCCATTCCCCAAATCTCATTAAAAATGTATTCTTTCCGCAATGTTTTTCCTGGATTTTGTACAAATAACTGTAACAATTTGTATTCCTTGACATTCAGTTCCAATAATTCCCCGCCCAAATATGCTTTTCTGGCATTCTGGTCCAGGGTAATATCACCAGATAGCAAAAGGGAGTTTTCCACGGTAACACCGTAAGTCCGCTGTAATAATGCGCGTACTTTGGCTGTCAGGATATCGGGGTCTACCGGTTTTTCCATATAATCATCAGCCCCTAACTCGTACCCGCTTAACTTATCCGTCCTTGCCGACCTGGCACTCATAATCAGAATCGGCAGATTCCACCGTTCCCTTACTGCCCTGCATACGGCAAACCCATCCATACCGGGCAGCATGATGTCAAGGAGCATAAGTTTTGCAGAACTTCCTTCCAGATATGAAACTGCCTCTTCTCCTGAACTCACATGACAGACCAAATATCCCGCCCTCTCAAGAAACGCTGTCAGCAATTCTGCAAGTTCTCCATGATCCTCCACTAACAAGATGTCTTTCATCTTCTCACCTCATATCTTATCCTACCATCCTAATTTTACCAGCCAATCATTCAGCCTTCTCTCACGTTCCCTGAAATCCTGAGTTTTTGTCCATTTACCAAGCAGGATTTCTTCCCGGACATCACCGTCCTCAATATATAATACCCGTTCGCATCTGGAAGCCACTTTCATATCATGAGTCACAAGCAGAATACTGGTTCCTTCCTGATTGATCCGGTTCAGTTCCTCCATCACTTCGATAGAATTCTGCTTATTCAGGGCTCCTGTGGGTTCATCTGCAAAAATAATTTTCGGATTATTAATCATACTCCTGCAGATACAGGCACGCTGAAGCTGACCGCCGGAAACCTCATTGATATCATTTTCAGCAATTTCACTGATACCGAGTTTCTGCATCAATACTCTTGCACGGTCGTTAATCCCTCTTCTTCCTTCCTGAGTCCTGCCGGCAGAAGAATGGTAGGCTGGCAGTATAATATTATCATATATGGAAAGATTTTTCAGCATATACATCTGCTGAAAAACAAAGCCCATCTGGTCCAGCCGTAAGTCACTCATTTCATTTGGCTTCAATGCAGTCATTTCCCTGCCGAAAAAATCCACCTTACCGGCTGTTACTTCATCCATTCCGCTTACCGTATAAAGCAGTGTCGTTTTTCCTGAGCCGGAAGGTCCCATAACAGCGACCATTTCTCCTTCTTCAATGGTCAGATTTACATTTCTCAAAACATTATTCTGACGTTTATTGATAATATATGTTTTACATAAATTTGATACCTTTAATGCGCCCATCGCTTCCTCCTATTCCAGAACACTTAATTCCCTGATGTTTACTTTTTTAACCACAGCAGTTGCTGCTGCGGCAGCAATGATAATCCCAAGCAGCAAAATACCTGGGTATACACCATATACCTGCCACGGCACTACCTGAATCTCCACGTCCGCTCCCATAATTCCGAAAATAGGTTTCAACACCCACCGGTTACTTGCCAGCGAGAGCGGAACAGCAACTACCATAGAAACAAGCGCCACCCCTGCCATACGAATGATCTGCCATAACCGGATAGCACGGTTCTTATATCCCATACTCTTCATCATGGCAATCTCCCCCTTTTCCCTTACGATAAAGAGGCGTTCCATCAAAAACGTAATCAACATAATCACCGCACATAACATTGCAGTCATAGGATGCAGCATCTTTTTCAGAGTTTCCTGAACTCCACCCACGTTACGGTCCACAATTTCCTGCGCTGTATTCCATTCATAATCAGGAAACTGCTGGCTCAGTTCCAGCGCAAGTTCTTCCTGAGATTTCTCCGTATCCAGATCCACCATAATGTTCCAATATTCAAAAACTCTTTCCTCACTGCAATCAATCTCCGGATTCAGCCTTGCACTGTAGCCAAGCTGCATATAATCGGAGTATGTCCCGGTGATCAGAAGCTCCTTACGCTCACCTCCGGCAACTGTCTCCACGATATCTCCGACTTTCCATTCATTTTGGTTCATGACATTTTGAGAAAAAGCAATTTCGTTGCTCAACAGCGGAGCTTTCCCTTCCTGATAGGTCAGATAATCCTGATTTGGACCAGGCACCTGAATTGTCACAAGCCTGCATTTGATATCACGCTCCGGTTCCTCAAAACAAAAGAAATAAATAGGCAAAGCAGTAAGACTGGCATCATACCCTTTTTCTTTCATCTCCAGTTCCACCCGCCGTAATCCCGCCTCCAGTTCGGCCTTGTCATGATAACTTTGCTCTCCCTCTTTCTCGATATTTCTCAGATAGACCGCACTTTCAGGATCCAATAAAAATCTATCCACAATCTTCTTTCCCTGCATCGTATTCAATGTATTGAGCGGTATAGTTATCAAAAGAAAACTGACACTAAACGTGACCATCAAAACCAGAAAACGCCTGACATGACTTAAGATATCATTCATCCCGAGAAATACCGTTACCGGCATTTTCCGCCTGTTATGCAGGCGCATCCCTGCCCGTCTGCGATACCGTTCCCCAGTCTGCCCGCCTCTGATTGCCGAGATAGCAGAAATCTTATTCAATCTCCTTGTACAATTACCGCAAAACGCCAAAACGCAGACGATAATCAGAATGGTACACCCGATATTAATCCATAAGTTTGCACCACCGTCTTTCATAATCATATTCTGATCGACACCCGCAATCATCAGTGACCCTACCGGAATGCTGATTCCCATTCCCAGAACAGCTCCTGCTGTCACAAGTACTGCATATTTACCCAGATACAATTTCCGGATTGCCAAATTTTTCAATCCCATAGCCTTCATAATTCCGATTTCCCGGTAATCCTCCTCAATTGTGAATACAAGTGTAAAACGCAGCACCAGAAGCGCAATCAAAATCAGACAAACGCCGATGAGAATTAGTAACGCTGCCACAATCATATCAAATGAGTAAGCTAATGTATAAGTGTTTCTGCTGATTGCATTCATAATTGTGGAAAATGCCTGGTTATTTAACTCACGGTTAAAAGCAGCTTCCTCTCTTGTATCTATATAATATAACCCCACAAGATCCGAACTCTCATCTTCTGTAAGTCTCATATAATCCGCTTCGCTTATGATCATCCGGTTCATACCTGCCATCTCATTTCCATAAGCGGCATCCTTGATTGCCAGCTTTAAAACCAGTTTTTGTACCGTATCTCCTGTTTTTATTGTAAGGCAATCTCCCGGGGTCAGATGATTTCGATCCATCATATGCTGTGTCATGGCAATCTCACCGGAATTGAGGCGGAACGTCTTTCCATCCTGATCAAATACTTTGCAATAAGAACTATCCATCGTTCCGAGAAACAAATTTGCTCCCCCGGAATCCAGAATAACGTCTCCGTCTTCCCTCTGAATCAAAATATTCTTTTCCGTAAGCCTCAGCACCGTATTATAATCATACGATAATACACCCGGCGCTTCTTCCATCAGCCAATGGTCAATCTCCGCCTTCTCGTCCGTTCCATCCAGGAGCAGATTCACATCCGGCACATTTGCATAATCCATGTAGTAACTGACTGCAGATGACACTACCAGGATATTATTCATACTGCTTGACAGAAAGACAGAGGCCAGTGTAATGAATAAGAATAAAATGATATTCACGCTTTTTCTGCGCCTTATATCTTTTTTTAATATTTTCCGTACCATACTTTTTCCTTTCATAATTGTTTTTTCCAGACGATTGCAAAACTCTTCCTGAATCCCGAATCTCTAAACCGGCTTCGGAAGCGTTCCGTAATCGCCTGTTGTTTTCATGTGAAAGTATAACAGGGAAATTATGAAAAAATCCTTAAATTCATTTTCTTTTTCCTGCCTTTCGATATAAAATCTTCTCCGAAAAAACATCCAAACCATAAATACACTTAAAAATAAGCCTCCAGTCGGTAAACTCATACCTTACTGAAGACTCTTATTATCTCAAAGATCTGATTACATGGATAGTGATTTTCCTCTAGTGTACTGTCCCGTTCACTGGCAGCCAAGTAACGAAGAATGAATTTTCAGTCTGCAAGGCGGAGGAATGAGGCGCAGCGGTGGTTACGTCGATTGACGACAACACAGCAGATGGAAATTCAGGCAAGTCATTTGGTGAAATGTGAATGGGACAATACACTCGCTGCATATGATAACAGAAAACAAGAATATCTAAAAGGAGTCCCTATCAATCATTTATCTCGATTACATGATAATACAAAAGCGTATCTATTTCAATTTTATCAGATTCTGGACACTATGATACAGAAAATGACTGAAGCAGACTTAAGTGACAGCATTTCTCATAATTTTATTGTCCAAATGATTCCTCATCATAAAGCTGCAATCGAAATGTCATATAATATCCTGACCTATACGACATGTGTTCCGCTGCGTAAGATTGCCTCCAACATCATATCAGAACAGACGCAGAGTATCAAAAATATGCAGGATATTCTCTGCACCTGCAGTCACCTCACCAATTCCGAAAGGGATCTCTTCCTCTATCAGCGCAGAATTGATCAAATCATGAAAACAATGTTTACAGACATGGGAACTGCCTGTGCAAACAATCAGATCAGTGCTGATTTTATGCGGGAAATGATTCCTCATCACTGGGGAGCAATCGAAATGTCACAAAACACCCTGCAACATGATATCTGCCCGGAACTCTGCCCTATTCTGGATGCAATTATCACTTCACAAAAACGGGGGATTATGCAGATGCAGCAGCTTCTGCAACATATGCGGCGCTGAAACAGCGCCGCATACTGTACCGCAGGACTTTGATATTTATCCGATAGAGTTTTCTGAATCTATACTCGTGTGCTCTGCAAAATACCGTGCCAGTTCCAGAAATTCCTCCTGAAAAATACTGTTTTTTCTCCAAACAAGGTTGATTTCATGTTGGAGCGGAAAGTCATCTATCGGAATCACTTTCAGACTTTCTTCATTCTCGATTACTGTTTCAAAAAGGAAAGCAATTCCGCAGCCTTGTCCCACCAATGCCTTCTGTACTTTAATATCATTTGTTTCAATTTTTCCCGCAAAATCTGACAGTAAGAGATTGTGGCGCATCAGACTATACTCCAATATTTCACGGTTCCCGGAACCGGGTTCCCGAACAATCAGCCTATGAGACAGTAGATTTTCAATTGCACCGCCAGTCACTTCCTGCCCCTTAGAACATACCGGGACATAATTTTGATTCGAAAAGAAAAGATATTCATACTCTTTTTTAGGAAAGTTTCCTTCAACAACAGCAAGATCAATTTCCCCAAGGTCCAGTTTTTCAAGAAGCGCCTCCGTATTATGAATGGTCATATGAACCTCAGATATTGGATATTCCCTTAAATAAGCAGAGAGAATCTGCGGTATCATAAACTCACCGGGCGTAGGGGTGGAACCAAGACGAAGCGTTTTTGCTGTCTGCTCTTTTAATTTTTCCTGAATCCGGATTTCATCGCTTCTTGCCACTTTTGCATAGCGATATAAGATTTCACCGGCAGCGGTAAGAAACAACTTCTTCCCCTCATATCGGAACAGCGAAACACCATAATGCTCTTCCAGATTTTTCATCTGTCTGGATACTGCAGGCTGTGTCAGACCCAGAACATTTGCGGCCCGTGTAATGTTACGATAATCACACACAGTAATAAACGTTTCCATTTTCAGATCCTGTGGCATATTCCTCACCTCATTCCATGATTTCTCCAGCAATATTTTTTAACCTAACAATCATAAGATAATTACATGATAACATAAATAATAATCATTTTACAACATCGTAAATATCCATTATACTCAACTCGAAAAGAAACAGGAGGTTTTAAAATGAACGAGAAAGAAAAGAAAATTAAGATTTTATGGCAGCTCTTTCGGGCAACCTTTACTTTAAGTGCTTTTACCTTCGGAGGCGGATTTGTCATAGTCTCCCTTATGAAAAAGAAATTCGTGGAAGAACTGGGATGGCTGGAGGAAGATGAGATGCTGGATATCACCGCAATTGCACAATCTTCACCTGGGCCGATTCCGATCAACGCCTCGGTCATCCTCGGTTACCGGATGGCAGGGCTTACCGGAACCATAATTGCAATCCTTGGAACCGCGATTCCACCTATGTTCATCATTTCCCTGATTTCAGTCTTCTATACCCAGTTCCGTGAAAATCAGGTAATTGCTACCGCACTTCAGGTAATGCGCGTAGGCGTTGCGGCGGTAATTTTTGACGTAGTTGTGAATCTATCCAAAAACGTATGTAAAACAAAACGAATACTCTATATCAGTCTAATGTTTGCAGCTTTTCTCGCAACGACAATTTTTGATATCAGTGCAATGCTTATCATTCTTATTTGTCTTGGAATTGGACTGACTGATGCTATGCTTTCAATGATACGAAAGAATGAAAAGAAGGAGGTTTTGGAATCATGATATGGCAGCTATTCCTCAGTTTTATTCAAGTTGGATTATTTAGTGTCGGCGGCGGATATGCCGCAATTCCCCTGATACAAAATCAGATCGTAGATATTCATGGACTGATGTCTCTGCAAGAATTTACCGATCTGATCACCATCGCAGAAATGACACCGGGACCGATTTCTATCAATTCCGCCACTTTTGTAGGGACAAGACTTGCCGGGCTTCCCGGAGCTATTATCTGTACTTTAGGCTGCATCCTGCCTTCTTTTTTCATCTGTCTTGCCCTTGCTTACTTCTATTACAAGTATCGTCAGTTGGATGGCGTACAGAAAGTATTGTCTGCTCTGCGTCCGGCGGTTGTGGCTCTGATTGCCTCAGCAGGATTATCTATTCTGTTTCTGGGAATTTTTGGAGATGCCCCGGCATCCTTTGGGAATCTGAGAATTGTGGAATGTTTGCTCTTTCTTTCTGCCCTCTTCCTGCTCCGGAAATATCATTTGAATGCCATCCTGATTATATTCGGAACCGGGGTGGTGGGAACCTTGATTTATTCCGTTTTATGATAAAAACGATTCGGCTTGCATCATACTTCGGTATGCTATGTGAGCCTTATTTTAACAGGCATACCATCTCGACTGATCTGGAATCCGGACAACATTTCCAGAACCGTATTTCGTATATTTTCCTGTTAATGATAATCCCTTAAAACCCACCATTATTATAAGCTCTTGTAATCACATAAGATGGTTCGTATCAATTTCTTATGCCATTATTATATCTGTAATTAAATGATGTTCTATATTCTTCGGATACTTGTTAACTTATCGTCTACCTATATGTAACCCCCTTCAACACAGAGACACCTCATTATTTATGATATGGCTCCCCCGATATAATTCGATAACTCCGATACACCTGTTCCAACAGTATCACCCTCATCAACTGATGAGGAAATGTCATTTTTGAAAAACTTAGAGCATAATCCGATCGTCTCAAAACCGCCTGTCCCAATCCAATAGAACCACCGATAATAAATGTAATATGGCTTTTCCCCTGGATGCCAAGATGATTGATTTTATCTGCCAGCTCTTCTGATGTCAGCATCTGACCTTGAATTTCCAGCGTAATCACATAGGCATCTTCTTTCACATACTTTAAAATACGCTCCGCTTCCTTCCCGCGGATAGCATCCCCAACCGCTTGACTTGCCTGCTCCGGTGTTTTCTCATCCGCCACCTCTATGATTTCCAATTTACAATATTTACTCAAACGCTTGCTGTATTCGGCAATGGCATCCTTCAGATATTTTTCTTTGATTTTTCCCACCGTTATCACTGTAACTTTCATATAATTTCCGGTTCTCCTACACATTCTTTTCCTCAGAATTCGATCACTGTCCCTGTACAGAGATCATGAATACACGCCCCAAACTTTTCTTTCAGAATTCTTATAGCCGGCTCTCCTGTACAATGTCCGGTATAGATCTGCTGGACTCCCAGTTGCAGCAATGTCTGCCCAATTTCAATAACCTCTTCTTTTGAGACCGCTATTGTTTTTGCTCCGCCAAGTCCCATCAGATGAAAACCGCCGATTACGGCATAAACCTCTCTGCCGTCAAATGTATCTTTTACGTCCTCTACAATATTCACAATCCCTCCATGGGAACAACTGTTTAAGACAATCAGCCCCTTCTCTGTCTCAAATACCAGACTCTGCTCATGTGAAAAATCATCCGCCTGAAATCTGCCATTCACTTTTCGATACATATGCGCCCGCTTTCCCCGCTCTGCCAGATGTCCTGATTTATGTGTAATCAGCCAAACCCCCTGCTCCACCTGATAATCACCATTCAGAAAACAAAAACGCTCAGGATGAGCAGCTAACAGTCCTTCCGGTATTCCGATATATCGGCTTATAGGTCCAACTTTAGAATAACAGGCCTCTTTTGCATGTTCCCTCAGATATACCTTTGCCTTTTTATTTTCTTCAAAAAATCCGCCATAGCCACCAGAATGATCATAATGAGCATGGGAAAGGAATGCTGCATCTACATCCGCCAACGAAATCTGCATCTTCCGCGCATTTTTCATAAAAGTATTCGATGCTCCTGTATCAAGAAGATAGTTCTTTCCATAATGCTCTATATAAATAGAAAGTCCATGCTCACAACATAACTCTCCCGAAGCCCTATTCTCAATCAGCACCGTAATTTTCATTTAAGTAATCCTCCCTGCTTTTTCATTATCCATCTCAATATATCTATTATACCTTACCATATCACTTTGTAAATAGGAATCATAAATGGATTTCTCATTATCAGCGATTAAAAAAGGTCAGTCAAAGCCATTCTACGGCTTTGCTGACCTTTTTCAATCACTACATAATCTCTGGATTTTCTATTTCGGAACAATCAATAATCCAGACAGGAACGCTCACAGACATACGGTCTCACATAAGTATCTGCCACTTTTACATGCTCCGGATGCGTTGCGTACACAGCAATATCCTCAGATTTTTCAAGTGTACTGACCAGTGCTATATCATGTGTACTGGAGGAAATCGGATCAGAAACAAATTCCAGGCTCAATAAACCAGGTACTTTTCCTACCAGACTCTCCAGATGTTCTGCCATGGCTGCCTTCAGACCATCCTTCTGGCCTTCTGCTACCTCCGGTTTGAATTTCCACATTACAATATGATGTACCATCTTAAAACCTCTTCCTTTTATTTGTTGGATAAGAATTCATGAATACCTTTCGCTCCTGCTTTACCTGCTCCCATTGCAAGGATTACAGTGGCAGCTCCGGTTACAGCATCTCCGCCTGCAAATACTCCTTCTTTGGATGTCTGTCCGAATTCTTCATCTGCGATGATACACTTTCTCTTATTGACATCCAGACCGATTGTTGTAGAAGAAATCAATGGATTTGGAGAAGTTCCCAGAGACATAATTACAGTATCCACTTCAATCTCAAACTCAGATCCCGGAATTTCAACCGGACGTCTTCTTCCGGATGCATCGGGTTCGCCCAGTTCCATACGGATGCAGCGGATTCCTGTTACCCAGTCTTTTTCATCTGTCAGAATCTCTGTCGGATTTGTCAGAAGGTCAAAGATGACACCCTCTTCTTTTGCATGATGTACTTCTTCTACTCGTGCCGGAAGCTCTGCTTCGGAACGACGGTAGATAATATGTACTTCCGCTCCAAGTCTCAATGCAGTTCTGGCAGCATCCATAGCTACATTACCGCCGCCGATTACGGCAACTTTTTTCCCTCTTGCGATTGGTGTATCATAATCCTCACGGAACGCCTTCATCAGGTTATTACGTGTCAGATATTCATTGGCAGAAAACACTCCGTTTGCCTGCTCACCCGGAATTCCCATAAACATTGGAAGTCCTGCACCGGAACCGATAAAGACTGCTTCAAATCCTTCTTCCTGCATCAGCTCATCAATGGTTACGGATTTACCGATAATAACATTTGTCTCAATCTTAACACCGAGAGATTTTACATTCTCGACCTCAGCTGCAACAACTTTATCTTTCGGAAGACGGAACTCCGGAATACCATAGACGAGAACGCCACCCTCTTTATGAAGTGCTTCAAAGATGGTTACATCATAGCCCAACTTTGCCAGATCTCCGGCACAGGTAAGACCGGAAGGACCAGAACCGATTACTGCTACCTTATGTCCGTTTTTCTCCTTTGCAGGAGTCGGTTTAATACCGTTCTCTCTTGCCCAGTCAGCTACAAAACGCTCCAGTTTACCGATAGAGATCGATTCACCTTTTATACCGCGGATACACTTTCCTTCACACTGGCTTTCCTGAGGACATACACGTCCGCAGACTGCAGGAAGTGCACTGGATTCACTGATAATCTGATACGCCTGCTCAAAATTACCCTCTTTTACTTCATGAATAAACGCAGGAATATTGATAGATACCGGACATCCGGAAACACACTTTGCATTTTTACAGTTAATACAACGAGATGCCTCTTCCATCGCCTCTTCTTTATTATAACCAAGACATACTTCTTCAAAATTAGCAGCCCGAACCTTCGGTTCCTGCTCTCTTACTGGTACTTTTTTTAATACATCTGCCATTATTCGTCACCTCCACAGTGTCCGCATCCGCCGTGATGCGTATCGCCTTCCTGTAATTTCAATAATGCACGTCCTTCTTCCGTCTTGTACATCTGCTGTCTCTTCATCGCAAGATCAAAATCTACCAGATGTCCATCAAATTCCGGCCCATCTACACACGCAAATTTTACTTCACCGCCAACCATCAGACGGCAGGCACCACACATACCGGTTCCATCTACCATAATCGGGTTCATACTAACGATCGTCGGAATATTCAGCTCTTTTGTCAGCAGACAGACAAATTTCATCATAATCATCGGTCCGATCGCAACACAAAGATCATACTGCTTTCCTTCCTTCTGAACCAGATCACGAAGTACATCCGTACCCATTCCTTTTCTGATATAAGAACCATCATCAGTCGTCAGATAAAGATTGGACACCTCACTCATCTCTTTTTCCAGAATAATTAAATCCTTTGTCTTAGCACCGACAATCGCATCTGCGGTAACACCATGTTCATGAAGCCACTTTAACTGCGGATATACAGGAGCTGTTCCCACACCACCTGCTACAAATACGATTTTTTTCTTTTTCAATTCTTCCGGATCCATCTCTGTCAACTCAGACGCACACCCCAGAGGTCCTACGAAATCTTCAAACGCATCTCCGGCTTTTAACTGAGTCATCCTCGTAGTAGAGGCGCCGATCGGCTGGAATACGATAGTAACCGTACCCTTTTCGGCATCGTAATCACAGATTGTAAGTGGAATACGTTCTCCCACCTCATCCATCTTCACAATTACGAACTGTCCCGGCAGGCATCGCTTTGCGACACGTGGTGCTTCTACATCCATAAGGAAAATGTTCGCTGCAAGTTTTTCCGCTTTCAGTATCTTATACATAATATCCTCCTAATACTTATATTTTAACAAACATCCTAAAGGTGTCTGTTACTTACTCTGTTTTTTCTTCTGGTGTTTCCTCTGTACTGCCTTTTACTTCTGCAGTATCTTCTTCTGACCGCTCTCCGCCCTGTGAATCTTCTGCCTTTAAAATATAGGTTGCAGAACCGGCTACACTCACCTTTCCATACTCATTGACAAGCACTGCATAAAAGGTGTGTTCTCCTTCCGGCATCTCAACAGGCCCCTCATAAAGCATATCATCTTTGGTCGCAGGTTTATCGAAGCAATAATATGCCTGACAACCAGACGGTACAATCACATAAATTTTTGTGTTTTTCATAGCTGTTGTGTAAGAACCGGAAGAAGGGGTGATCTTCGGCGGCTCCGGCGGAGCAACAGAAATCGAATAGGTGGCATGTACAACATCACTCTTTATTCCTTTTTCATTAACAGCCATAGCTTTAACTGTCACAGTTCCTTCCTCCAATAGAAAGGATTCCCTGTAAATATCACTGAGAAGATCCGGCTCCGTACCATCCATGGTATAATAAATCGTGTCATCCTTGTCTGCAGCCGTAATTGTCAAGGTGGGTAATTCATCATAACTTCCGGTTGGAAGACCAAATTCCGGTGATTCGCAGATATAACCGGCATATCTCTCTTTAATATTATCACTCTTACAGCGATCCAGCAATTCTTTTATTTTATCTGCTGCATCATCAGACTCATACTGCCGGATCAGAGGACCGTATGCTGCCGCATAATCCGGATTTTCCGATATAATTTTCTCCAGATCATGTACCGCTTTTTCTTCAGCGCCCGTCTTCAGATAAATCTGAGCCAGAAGCACCCTTGCATCCAGGCTTCCTGCTTTCAGATTCACTGCCCGTTCTGCATAAACCAAAGCCTCTTCATAGTGACTGTTGGAAAACAATGCTTCCGCTTTTCCAAGCTGATAATCATAAGAATTATAATTCTTCATATCCTGATAGGATTTAAATGCAAAAATCGCAGCACCTAAAATGATCGCTGCCAAAACAACGATTCCAATCTTTTTTCTGCGGAGACGATCCTGGCGCTTCTTCTCCGCCATAGCCTCTTCTTCCCGTATGCGTCTTTCCTCTTCTTTTCTGCGTCTTTCCCGCTCACGTTCTTCCCGCTCTTTCTGCTTTTTTGCATAACTCACGGTCTCTGAACTGAAAAAATCGGGTACCAATTGAATTTCGGTTCCGCAGACCGGACAGAACACCTGACCATCTTCAAACGCAGCACCACACTTTGTGCATTTCATAGATTATCTCCTTACCCTCTCAGGATTGTTCCAGATAGTTTTCAAATTGTTCCATACTCATCAGAACTTTTCTGGGTTTTGTACCCTCTTCCTCTCCTACGACACCTGCATCACAGAGCTGATCCATAATTCTGGCGGCACGATTGAATCCAATCTTAAATACACGCTGCAACATGCCAATAGAGGCCTTATCCTTCTCAATGATAAATTTACCGGCATCAGCAAAATACATATCTCTGTCATCATCACTTCCGCTGCTGCCGGAATTTCCGGGCAGACTTGTACTTTCTATCCGTTTTTGAACCTCAGCATCATAGCACTCTTCACCGGCATTACGTGACAGGAACTCCACTACATCTGATACTTCTCTGTCTGATATAAAAGCACCCTGCAGTCTCGCCGGTTTCTGATATCCTTGCGGATAGAACAACATATCTCCCTTTCCCAGAAGCTTTTCAGCTCCGTTCATATCCAGAATCGTTCTTGAATCCACACCAGAAGATACCGCAAAGGCAATTCTTGACGGCATATTCGCCTTAATCAGTCCTGTAATAACATTCACTGACGGACGCTGTGTGGCAATAATCAGATGAATGCCGGCAGCCCTTGCCAACTGAGCCAGACGGCAGATCGCATCCTCCACTTCCCCTGGCGCTACCATCATCAAATCCGCCAACTCATCCACGATAATCACAATCTGCGGCAGCTTTTTAGGGCCCTTCTCATCCTCTGTGCCGGCAGCTCGTTCCACTTTTGCATTATATCCCTTTAAATCCCGAACATTATATTCTGCAAATTTATTGTACCTGTCTGTCATTTCAGCCACTGCCCAATTCAATGCACCCGCTGCCTTTTTCGGGTCGGTGACAACCGGAATAAACAGATGCGGGATTCCATTATAGACAGACAATTCCACCACTTTGGGGTCAATCATAATCAGCTTCACATCTTCTGGTTTTGCCTTATATAAAATGCTCATGATCAAAGTATTGATACAGACAGACTTACCGGAACCGGTGGCCCCCGCAATCAGAACATGAGGCATCTTCGCAATATCTGCAATCACCGGCTTTCCTGCAATATCTTTTCCTGCTGCAAAAGCCAGACTGGATGGATAATTTTTAAACTCTTCCGTCTCCAGCAGATCTCTCAGCATCACAGCGCTGTTCGTTGCATTCGGTACTTCAATCCCGACTGCCGCCTTTCCCGGAATCGGCGCTTCGATACGAATATCCGCCGCTGCCAGATTCAGCTTAATATCATCTGTCAAATTGACGATACGACTGACTTTTACTCCCTGCTCCGGCTGCAGCTCATATCGGGTTACCGTAGGGCCGCAGCTTACATTGGTAACTGTTACATCGACGCCAAAGTTATGCAGCGTCTGCTGAAGCTTCATGGCAGTTTCCCGAAGGTGCGCATCGGAATCTCCCATCTTTCCGCCTTTTCCCCTCTTCAACAGAGTCATCGGCGGAAATTTATAAACAGATGACTTTTTCACCGGACGGCTTACAATCTCTTCCTGTATATTCTGGATTCCCGCCTCAATATCATTTTGGGAAGACCGTGGATTGCGGCTGCGTTCTTTTTTTGGCTTTTCGCCTTTCTCTTCCTGAGACACTACAGCCTCCTGAATCGGGTTCGCTGCCTCAGCTACAGCTTCCTGCGGCTCTTCACTTCGCGTAATAATCAAATCCTGTATCTCTGTCTGAATAAAATCATCGGACTTGGAAGCTTTCTCCATCCTTGCTTCCCTTGCCTCTTTTTGAAGCCTGCGCTGCTCTTCCCGTTCCTTCCGGCGCCTGGCGCTGCTTTCTTCTCTTTGTATATTGATGTTTCCCGTATACTGTGTCCGATGCTCTCTGACATTTGCATATGCTTTGGAACCTGATTTATGAAGTGCTTCCAACAACGGACGCTGTGTTGCAACAATCGCAGCAATGATCATTCCAATTACAAATATTACATAGGCGCCAATCCTGCCAAATGCAAATCCGAAAAATTTGACCAGAAGCCCTCCCATCAGACCTCCTCCCAGATGACTGGCAGCACTATCGAGATAATAATCGGAAACTGCAGCCCCTTTCTCATATCCAATCATCAGAAGCTGCAGAAAGCCGCAGAAAAGCCAGAAAAAAGCACCTGCTCCGATCATTTTTCGCCTGATCAGATCATTATTTTTATTTACCATATAAAATACTGTACCGAAAAACAACAAAATCGGAAATGCAAAGGCCGATATACCGAATACCCCAAAAAAGAAAGAACTGACAGCTCCTCCTACGACTCCTCCCAGACCGAAGTTTGACAACATCAAAAGAATACAAAGTGCAAGAACTGCCAATCCTACAATTTCGATCTGAAGCTTATTCACAACAGCCGGCTCTTTCTTTTCTCTTTGTTTTTTACCAGCTGAAGATTCTGTATTCTTTTTCGAAGCTGATTTGGTACCTGTTGTTTTCTGTTTTTTCGCTTCCGCCATAACGCGAACATCCTCCCTACTCATCCCTGGCATCCAGATTCACAAAAGCTATACTGAGTTTCTGTTAACAATACTGCTGTGCAGGTATGACCTTATAATGTAAAATGCAAAATAATAGATAGAATCCCTATCACCATACAATACATCGAAAAATACCGCAGTTTCTTTTGTCTGATCATAGACAAGGAGAAGCGGATACTAAAATATCCTACCGCTGCTGCACTCATCATTGCCAGTAAATAAATACCAATTCCCACTGTATTGCCGCCGATCTTGGCTCCCCCAAATTCCATGATTGCTGCTCCCAAAATCGCCGGAATAGACATAATATAAGAGTACTTCATAGCATATTTACGGCTGAATCCACAGATAAAGCATGCGGAAAGCGTTGCACCCGCCCGGGAAACTCCGGGAAATGCTGCAAATCCCTGAAAAATACCAATCGCCGCCGCCTCAGAAAAGCTGGTGTCATGCGGTGATTTTTCATTTTCTTCAGCCGCACACTCCGTAACTAACAGCAAAATTGCTGTAACAAAAAAACCGATTGCGGGTGCCAGAAGGTTACCGGATGCCTCCTCCACCATTCCACGGATCAGATAACCAATCACCCCGGTTGGAATTGTCGAAATAAGAAGCAGAATTACAAATCTCCGGTAATTACTGGAAAGCAGCTTATGATATCTCTTTTCATCCTGAAAACTTTTGTTCTGAAACCAAATCTTTATATTATCAAATATATCTGCAAAAATATGAAGCAGCTCCCGGAAAATCCGTGTGATATCCGCCCGAAACACTGCGATTACCGCAAGCAGCGTACCGATATGAAGCATTGCTTCAAAAAATAAACTATTTTCTATCTCCAGATTCAAAACCTGCTGTAAAAGAACCAGATGTCCTGAACTGCTGACCGGAAGAAATTCGGTGATACCCTGTATTACTCCCAGTAAAATTGCCTGCCATACAGACATAACCACTCATTCCTATCTATGTAAATTTGTATCGGCACCACTCTGCTGCTCCATTGCAGTTTGTGTGCCTTGCAAATCGGTAACTGCGAACATACAGAACCGTTATCCGATCGCTATTATACCATAAAAAATGCGGAAAAACAATCATTTGCCTTTTAAAAAGGCATCCGGCTGCGGTTTTCTTTTAAACTACAGCAGGATGCCATCTCACTCATCCTTTGTAATCCCTTTTTAACGGGTAATGGATTATTCCTCTTCTTCAATCATCGCATGAAGTCTCGCCAATGCTTCTGAAATTCCGCCGACCTCATTGATCAGTCCCTCCCGGACCGCCTCTCTTCCATCCAGCATTGTTCCCACATCTTTCACAAGCATCGTAGTATCCAGCATCAACTCTTCCAATCGCTTCTTGGAAATCTGAGAATGATCTGCCACAAACTGTGTAATACGATCCTGCGTTTTCTCCATATTACGATAAGACTGCGCCACTCCGATAAACATTCCATTCTGGCGCACCGGATGGATTACCATCGTACCGCTGGGAACAATATAAGAATAATCAGCGGAAACGGCCAACGGCACACCAATCGAATGACCGCCTCCTAAGACAAGAGAAACCGTAGGCTTACTCATAGAAGCAATCATCTCTGCAATTGCAAGACCCGCCTCCACATCTCCGCCTACGGTATTCAACAGAATCAGCATACCGTCTATCTTGTCGTCATCCTCCGCTCTCGCCAGATTTGGAAGAATATGCTCATACTTTGTGGCCTTTGCGCGGTCACCCAAAGCCTCATGTCCTTCTACCTCGCCAATGATTGACAACAAATAAATATTACTTCGTATGGTTACTATATTTTCCTGATTTCTTTCTGCCTGTTGTTCCATATCTGCATACTCCTTTTTTCATGAAGTATGCCCGGAAAACCACATGATTATTCATCCAGATTGGTGTACACATACTGTACGTCATCATTGTCTTCCAGAAGATCCAGTGTTTTCTGCAGATTTTTCATCGCGGTTTCATCTGTCAGCGCCACGTAAGTCTGGGGAATCATGGTAACATCCGCTTCTGCCATCGGAATTCCCTCTTTCTCCAAAGTCTCCCGTACTGCTGAGAATTCATCCGGATCCGTAATGATCTCAAAGCAGTCCTCCTCCTCAGAGAAGTCTTCTGCACCTGCATCCAACGCCAGCATCATCAGATCATCCGCATCCATCTCGCACTCTTCTTTATCTACAATAATCTGACCTTTTTTATCAAACATAAAGGAAACACATCCTGGTGTTCCGATACTTCCCTGTCCCTTTGTAAATGCACTTCTTACATCTGCGGCTGTGCGGTTCTTGTTATCTGTCAGGGCCTCTACGATAATTGCAATACCGTTCGGGCCGTAGCCTTCGTATGTAATGTGCTCATAATTATCTGCATTGGAATCTCCCGCAGCTTTTTTGATTCCGCGGTCGATGGTATCATTTGGCATATTGTTCGCTTTTGCTTTTGCAATAACGTCACGCAGTTTACTGTTATTTGCCGGATCTGGTCCGCCTTCTTTTACCGCAATAACGATTTCACGTCCGATGATTGTAAAGATTTTTCCTTTTTTTGCATCATTTTTTTCTTTCTTATGCTTAATATTTGCGAACTTTGAATGTCCTGACATGCTTTTGTTCTCTCCTTCTATAATTTATCCTCTCAAAAATATAACACTGAATCCGGAATTCGTCAAGGGATTCCCCTATGTAGGGAGCTCCAGACTGATTTTAAGTGCATGATCCACCTGACGCAGAAGATCGGGGCGAAGATGACAGATTTTTTCCTTCAGCCGCCGCTTATCAATCGTGCGCAGTTGTTCCAGTAAAATCACGGAATCCCTGACAATCTCATAGGATGAGGAATCAATTTCAATATGTGTAGGCAGCTTTGCCTTATTCATCTTGGAAGTAATCGCAGCACAGATCACCGTTGGACTGTGTTTATTTCCAACATCATTCTGTATAATCAGGACTGGTCGGATTCCGCCCTGTTCACTCCCTACCACGGGTCTTAAATCCGCATAAAATATATCTCCTCTTCTAATGACCACTTTTCTTCACACTCCGATTTTTTTGTGCCAACCATTCCTGCCACGCAGGTAACTGTCTTTGTACCTTTATAGTTGCTTTTTCATTTCTTTTTAATTCCAGTATTTCCAAAAAAATCGGGTGTATACATAAAATTCAGTCTTTACTTAACCTGTCTTTTCGTCCACTTGCTCCAGTTCCCTCTGCATGATGACCAATTCGTCAATTAAATCCTCAGCCAGTACCCCGGCCGCTGAAAGGCGCCGTGCAGCCCGCTCTCCCAATCTTCCGTGCAGATATACGGCCAGCGGAGCAATCTGTATCTCCTGATGTCCCGGTGTCTGCGCCAGAAGCCCCAAAAGAATTCCGGTCAATACATCCCCGCTTCCCGCTGTCGCAAGTGCGGAACATCCCGAAGTGTTGATGTATCCTGTGCCATCGGGCATCATCGTAACCGTCCGCGCATCTTTGCAGACACAAACGACTCCATACTTCTTTGAAAATGCCCATGCCCAATCCACCGGATCTCCTTTGATTGCCGATGTCTCTTCTCCCAGAATACGGGCAAACTCACCAATATGCGGAGTCAGAATACAGGGGGATTCTGACTCATCCAACAGTTCCATATGTACGCTTAACAGATTTAAGGCATCCGCATCCATCACACAGGGTTTTTGTCCTTTATATTTCAGTACATATTCCAGAATACGGGCCGCACGCAGATTTGTGGACAGACCAGGACCAATTCCGATAACATCTGCCCAATCCAGGTCCTGCTGCAACTGTACGGTCTCATCCTCACCATCCTCATATACCGAAAGCATCGCTTCCGGAAGACCTGCAAGAAGAAAATCCCGATTTCCCCTGACAGTATAGATTTTCAGCATCCCGCAGCCGGCACGCATACAGGCTTTCCCGGCAAGCAGAGCAGCCCCGGCCATATGTTCAGATCCTGCAATCAACAAAACCTTACCGAATGTACCTTTATTCCCATTCTCCTGACGTTTGGGCAGTCTTTGCAGGTCACACTCCTCAATTTGGTATAGGGATACATCTTTTCCGTTCCCGCAAGGCAGAAGCATCTTTTCATCCGCAATACGATCCGGAGCATAGATACCGATATCGGCAATGATAACTTTTCCGCAGTGAGTTTGTCCATCTCCCAGAAAATTTCCGGCTTTTCCATAGGCAAATGTAACCGTAGCAGCCGCATGTACCGCACATCCCATCTGTTTACCGGTATCACTGTTGATTCCGGAAGGAATATCTACAGCAACCACCGGAACCCGGGACTGATTGATCTGTTCTATGATTTCAGCATATCTTCCGGTAATTTCTCTTGTCAGTCCCACACCGAAAACCGCATCCACGATAACAGTATATTCATGGTATACGGGATTCGTGACAAAATTTATCCGATAATTTCCGGCAATTGCCGTCTGGGCTTTCATTCCTTCGCTATATTTTTCCGGATTGCCCACCTCCCAAATATCCACGTGATATCCCTTGAGATGAAGAATCCTCGCAGCAGCCACACCATCCCCGCCGTTATTTCCGCTTCCGCATACGACCAGAATACGCTTTGTGGAATACCCACCCCTCAGAACCTCATCCGCTACAGCAAGCGCCGCCCGCTCCATCAATACCAAAGAAGGTACTCCCATCTTTTCGATCGTAAAAGTATCCAACTCCTTCATCTGCTGACCTGTCACTACTTTTTTCATTCTGATTCCTTTCCGATAATAAAAGACTTAGACGATTGTGAAACTCTTCCGGAGTGAGAACGAATTCTAAACCAACTCCAGAAGAGTTTCACAATCGCTTAACTAAAAGAGGGCTGTCCTGCCGTAATGCCGTCAGCAACGCAAACAGCTTTTCCGGCATACAGCCCTTCCATGTTCCCTTTACTCTAAAAATAATTATCTCATCTTCGCCCCGCCGGTAGTTGTCAAATTATAAGAAAGACGCATCAAACTTTCTGAAAGATGTACATTTTCAACCACCACATCCGAGGGAAGATTCAGATTCAAATCTGTATGTGCGAAATTCCAGATCGCCTTCACTCCATTAGCAACCAGAACATCAGCCATCTCCATGGCTTCTGTCTTCGGCAGTGTAAGAGCGGCAATCTCTACCTCATGCTCCCTGATAAATGCGGGCAGTTCATCCGCCATACGCACTGCAACTCCCCGCACACTTTTTCCTTTCAGGGAAGGATTAATATCAAACAAACCGATCGTCTTAAATCCACTTCGTTCAAAAGAGGCATAATTCGCCAATGCCTGTCCAAGATTACCTGCCCCGACAATAATCATTTTATGTACACGGTCCAATCCCAGTATCTTACCGATTTCCTCATAAAGATATCTCACATTATATCCATAGCCCTGCTGACCAAAACCGCCGAAATTATTTAAATCCTGACGAATCTGGGAAGCAGTTACCTTCATACGTTCGCTCAACTCTCCGGACGAGATACGTTCAACACCATCCTCCAGCAGTTCACCCAAATAACGGTAATAACGCGGAAGACGCTTTACCACTGCTTTTGAAATCCCTTTATCATCCACTTACTTTTCCTCCTATATATCAAGAACGTACACACGTTCCTGCCGCTTGAACTGACTATATATGATTATAATTGTTTGACATAACTTTGTCAAAGATTTCTTGTAAAATTCCTTGTCTATTTTAATTTTTCGGGTATAATAAAGCAAGAGCGAAGAAAAAGCAATGTGAAGATTCGTTAAAGGAGAAGAACAATGATATTATCCTGTCAAAATATTACAAAAAGTTTCGGAAGCAAAGAAGTGCTTAAAAATGCCTCCTTTCATATAGAAGCCCATGAAAAAGCGGCACTGATCGGTATCAATGGTGCCGGAAAATCTACGTTTTTAAAGATCATTATGCACGATATGTCTGCAGATTCCGGTGAGGTGATTCTCGCAAAGGGTGCCACAATCGGCTATCTGGCCCAGCACCAGAATATCGCAGGAGACCGTACCATCTATGAAGAAGTACTTTCGTCCAAAAAAGATCTGATTGAGATGGAACAAAAACTCAGAACATTGGAACTTCAGATGAAGTCCGCCTCTGGTGACGAACTGGAAACTCTGATGAATACATATACCCGTTTAAGCCATACCTTCGAACTGGAAAACGGCTACGCATATGAAAGCGAGGTAACCGGCGTTTTAAAAGGACTGGGGTTTGAAGAAGAAGAATTCTCCAAACAGATTTCCACCCTGTCCGGCGGTCAGAAAACCCGGGTGGCACTGGGCAGATTATTGCTCACAAAACCAGATATCATTCTTCTGGACGAGCCTACCAACCACCTGGATATGGATTCCATCACCTGGCTGGAAACGTATCTGATGAATTATTCCGGTGCCGTGCTGATTGTCTCACACGATCGTTATTTTCTGGACCGGGTGGTAACAAAAGTCGTGGAGATAGATGCCGGAATGGTGACCTCCTTTGAGGGGAACTACCGTGCCTACAGCGAAAAGAAAGCGGTGCTTCGAAAGGCGGCTTACCGGGCATATCTGAATCAGCAGCAGGAAATCAAACATCAGGAAGAGGTAATTGCCAAACTGAAATCCTTCAACAGAGAAAAATCCATCAAGCGGGCAGAAAGCCGCGAAAAGATGCTGGATAAAATAGATGTGCTGGAAAAACCGTCGGAAGTCCGGGCGGATATGCGGATTACACTGGAACCACGTATTGTAAGCGGCAATGATGTCCTTCACGTGGAACATCTGGCAAAACGTTTTGACCAACAGGTTTTATTCACCGATCTGAATTTCGATATTAAACGCGGGGAACGCGTTGCAATTATCGGCAATAACGGCACCGGGAAAACGACGATTTTAAAGATTCTGAATCAGGTTTTACTGCCTGACGGAGGTGAATTTTCTCTGGGCAGTAAGGTGCAGATTGGTTATTACGATCAGGAACATCATGTTCTGCACATGGAAAAGACCATTTTTGAAGAGATTTCCGATACTTATCCTTCTCTCAACAACACTGAAATCCGCAATACGTTGGCTGCATTTCTTTTCACTGGAGATGAGGTATTCAAGCAGATTAAAACCTTAAGCGGTGGAGAACGGGGACGGATTTCACTGGCAAAACTGATGTTATCCGAAGCCAATTTCCTGATACTGGATGAGCCTACCAACCATCTGGATATTGTCTCGAAGGAGATCCTGGAGGAAGCTTTAAATCAATATACCGGAACTGTACTCTACGTCTCCCATGACCGATATTTTATCAATCAGACTGCCACCCGGATTCTGGATTTAACCAATCAAAATTTCGTAAATTACATCGGTAATTATGATTATTATCTGGAGAAAAAAGACGAACTGACCAGCATCTACGCCCCGTCTGCTGAAGCCTGTAAAGCCGCAGCTATACCAGAAGAATCCGAAAACAAACTGGACTGGAAAGCTCAGAAAGAGGAACAGGCAAGACAACGAAAACGGGAAAATGATCTGAAAAAGTGTGAAGCAGAGATTGAAAAACTGGAAAACCGTGATAAAGCAATTGATGAAGAGATGGCTGACCCAAAAGTCGCAACGGATGTATCCCGCTGCATTGAACTTTCCACGGAAAAGGCTGAAATCTTATCCCGGCTGGATACACTTTACGAAATCTGGGAGACGCTCTCAGAATAACTTCAAAAACGGAATGATTCACAGGATCCGATACGGATGTCCTGTGAACCATTCCGTTTTTTATAAGGGATTCAAAAACTTCCTGCTTATACCATCGCTTCCAGATTCTTGCGGATTGCAAGAATAAAATCTTTACTATTCAGGACGGTTGGATTTTCAATTGTGGTGATCAGTGCCAGGTCTTTGGTCATCTTTCCACTTTCAATGGTATTCAATGTAGCTTTCTCAAGCTTATCGGCAAATTCCATCAGTTCCTTATTTCCATCCATCTCACCGCGCTTGCGCAATGCTCCGGTCCATGCAAAGATGGTAGCAACAGAGTTGGTGGAGGTTTCTTCCCCTTTCAGATGTTTATAATAATGACGCTGTACGGTACCATGTGCCGCCTCATACTCATAATAACCATGAGGAGAAACCAGTACGGAAGTCATCATCGCCAGTGAACCAAATGCCGACGACACCATATCGCTCATAACGTCACCGTCATAGTTCTTACATGCCCAGATGAATCCGCCTTCTGCTTTCATAATACGTGCCACAGCATCATCAATCAGCGTGTAGAAATACGTGATGCCGGCTTTCTCAAATTTTTCTTTGTAATCGCTCTCATATAAATCTGCAAAGATATCTTTGAAACGATGGTCATACTTTTTGGATATGGTATCCTTGGTTGAAAACCACAGATCCTGTTTCGTATCCAATGCATATTCGAAACAGCTTCTTGCAAAGCTCTCGATGGACTCATCCAGGTTATGCTGTCCCTGTACCACTCCGCTTCCCTTAAAATTGTGAACCATAATTTCCTGTGCTTCGGAACCGTCAGCCGGAACATAAACCAGCTTTACCTCACCTGGTCCCGGAATCGCCATCTCTGCATTTTTGTAGACATCACCATAAGCATGTCTTGCAATGGTAATCGGCTTTTTCCAGTTCTTAACGCAAGGTTCAATCCCTTTTACAACGATCGGTGTACGGAATACTGTTCCGTCCAACATTGCACGGATGGTACCATTCGGGCTCTTCCACATCTCTTTCAGATCATATTCTGTCATACGTGCCGCATTCGGAGTGATAGTTGCACACTTCACGGCAACTCCATATTTCATCGTTGCATTTGCTGAATCGACCGTTACCTGATCATCCGTTGCATTCCGGTATTCCAGTCCAAGATCATAATACTCTGTTTTCAGATCAATAAACGGAAACAACAGTTCGTCTTTGATCATCTTCCAGAGAATCCTTGTCATCTCATCACCGTCCATCTCAACCAACGGTGTCTGCATCTTAATTTTTTCCATAATCGTCCTCCTTGCAACTCTCAGTCTTGCTGATGAAGCAGACGGTCTATATTGTACTGCTTCAAGTTTTCCATGGTATTTAATATATGCTGTGTGGCAAGGCGCTCAGCCTGCTCTTCCTCCCGGTTCTGGATGGCGTTTAAAATCTGGGCATGTTCCGCATTGCTTCTGTCGGAACGATTCTGATTCTGCAAAGTCAGCTTTCTTACCTTCTGGACATATTGATGATACTGCGATAGTAAAGAAGAAAGCATCCTGCTGTGACAGGATTCATACATGAGCTCATGAAAACGGGTGTCCTGTTCATAAACCTGCTCGTAATTTCCTTTTTTTGCATGAAATTCCGAAAGATAAATTGCTTCCTCCATAGCCTCCAATTCTGCTTTCACCGCCCTTTTGGCTGCCCGCCGGGCACATAGTCCTTCCAGTTTTGAACGAATCAGATAGATATCTTCAACATCTTCCGCCGCGATCCCTTTTACAAAAGCACCCTTATTGGGAATAATCTCCACCAGATCCTCCAGCGCAAGCTGCCTTAATGCCTCCCGCACCGGTGTTCTGGAAACACCCATTTTCTCTCCAAGCGAAGCTTCAACCAATTCCTCGCCTTCCTGAAAATCACCGCTAAGTATCTCTTCCCTTATACTCTGGTACACTTTGCTGCGCAGGGAAGAACCTGACTTTGTCATAATCGTTCTACGCCTCCATAACCTGTAGATATGATACAACCATTCAGAAAATCCTATCTTATGAAGGTACTTCCGGCTGGTTGTATTATTGTATACAATAGTACAATCAACCGGAAGATTTGTCAATCTCTAATTCAAAAATCTTTGCAGTTGAAATAAACCATGTCCCTGCTGATTCCGCGGGAGCCCCAGATCCTTTGCCGTCCTCAAAAGTCGTTCTTTGATCTGTACATTGGTAAGTTCCGGATATTTTTCCAAAAGCAACGCAATTCCACCGGAGATTCTGGGTGTCGACATCGAAGTACCGCTTTTTGCAACATATCTGCCTGGTCTTGGTGCGCAGCTCATAATCGACTGACCCGGAGCTACCACATCCGGTTTACAGATACATTCTCTGGTCGGTCCTCTTCCTGATATCGGAAATGCAGAAGTTATCATATCAGAAGAACCGACAGTAATAATCTTCTTACTACTTCCCGGAGCTGTGATACTGCCTGGTTTTGGTCCCATATTTCCAGCGGCTGCCACCACCACAAGTCCCGCATCCCAGACCTTCTCCACCCCATCTGTCAGAGCTTTATGAATCCTGGCATCTTTTTCCGTCGTCCCGACAGATATATTTACAATCCGGATTCCATATCGTTCCCGGTTTGCAATTATCCAGTCCAAAGCCTTCAATACGTCTTCCTTCTGCCCATTTCCATACTGATCCAGCACTTTCAGCGAAATTATGGACGTTCCCGGTGCCACACCCCGGAAACGTCCGTTTCCTGCCCTTCCGCTGCCTGCTGCGATTCCAGCTGTATGCGTGCCATGCCCATTATTATCGTAGGGAAGATCCCTGCCATCTATAAAATCCCGAAATACCAGTATCCGGTCATCAAAATCAATATGAGGAAAAATACCGGTATCCAGATACGCAATTCCGATATCCTTCCCTGTCAGACGCTGCTCCATCACATTTGCCTCAATTGCATATTTCTTATTATCATATGCTTTCACACATTGCTTTGCACATACCGGAGTATATCGGAACATTCATTCCGGCGCACCGTATGGGATGGGAGTTCTTACATCAGCTTTTTCAGCATTTCACTTGCCATAGCAGGATTTGCCTTACCTTTCATCTCTTTCATAACCTGCCCCACCAAAAAGCCAAATACCTTTTCCTTACCCCCTTTATAATCTGCCACAACATCCGGATTTGCTTCCAGAACCTTCCGTATCACTTCCTCCAGAAGACCCGTATCATTGACCGTCTTAAGTCCGTGTTCTGCAACATAAGCATCCGGATCTACATCTTCCTCAAATATTTTTTCAAATACTTCCTTTGCCACAGTGCTGTTTACAGAACCATCCTCCGTCAATTGAATCAGCTTCGCCAGATTTTCCGGTGAAAAGGTGAGATCTTCCGGCTCCTGATTATGTTCCTTTAACAGACGAAGGGTTTCCACCATCAGCCAGTTGGATACTTTCTTTGGATTTCTGCAAAGTGCTACGGTTTCCTCAAAAATATCCGCCAGTTTCTTAGAACCTGTGATGATTCCCGCGTCATACACCGGAAGCTTATATACTTCCTCATAACGCTTCTGTTTTTCCGGCTGGAGTTCCGGAAGAGAATCTTTTACACGATTCATCCAGTCATCACTGATCAGGATTGGCGGCAGATCCGGATCCGGGAAATAGCGGTAATCCTGTGCATCTTCCTTGGAACGCATCGCATAAGAATACTCCTTATTGTCATCCCACCTTCTGGTTTCCTGAAGCACCTTACGTCCTTCTTCCAGAAGTTCAATCTGTCTTGCCTTCTCACCTTCAATTGCTCTGGAAATCGCCTTGAAAGAGTTCAGATTCTTCATCTCTGTACGCGTTCCGAACTGCTCTGCTCCAACTTCACGGACAGACAAGTTCACATCAGCACGCATGGAACCCTCCTGCAATTTACAGTCTGAGGCACCCAGATACTGAATCAACATGCGCAATTTTTCCAGATAAGCTACCACTTCCTCTGCACTTCTCATATCCGGCTCTGAAACGATCTCGATCAGAGGGACACCGCTTCGATTATAGTCCACCAGTGAACAGTCATCCCACTCGTCATGAATCAGCTTTCCTGCGTCCTCTTCCATATGGATTTCGTGAATCCGGATTTTTTTCTTTCCTGCTGCCGTATCTATCTCAATCCATCCGTCATGACAGATAGGCAGATATAACTGGGAAATCTGATAGTTCTGCGGATTATCCGGATAGAAATAATTCTTTCGGTCAAATTTACAATATTGGTTGATCTGACAGTTGGCTGCCAGACCTACAGCCATGGCATATTCCACAACCTGCTTATTGAGTACCGGAAGAGAACCCGGCATACCGGTGCAGACCGGACAGGTATGGGTATTCGGCGCACCTCCGAATGCGGTGGAACAGCCGCAGAAAATTTTTGTCTTTGTTGCAAGTTCTACATGGACTTCAAGGCCAATGACGGTTTCATACTGCTTTGCCATCTTAACACTCCTCCTTTCTCATCACTTTACCGCGGTTCTGCTCATAAGTATAAGCCGCACGCAACAGTGTTTTTTCACTGAAACAGTCACCGATCATCTGCATACCGATCGGCAATCCTTTGCTGTCCACACCGCAGGGAAGAGAAATTCCCGGAAGACCTGCCAGGTTTACGGATACGGTGTAGATATCACTCAGATACATCTTCAGCGGATCACTTAAGGAATCCCCCAGTTTCGGCGCCGTAGAAGGTGCAGCCGGTGCAAGTATCACATCATATTTTGCAAATGCCTCATCAAACGCCTTCTTAATCAGGGCTTTTGTCCGGAGTGCCTTCAGATAGTAAGCATCATAATAACCGGAACTTAATACAAAGCTTCCCAACATAATACGACGCTTCACTTCCGGGCCAAAGCCCTCGGTACGGCTTCTCTTATACATATCATGAAGCCCTTCATATCCTTCACTCCGGTAACCGTATTTTACCCCATCAAATCGTTCCAGGTTGGAGCTCGCCTCTGCGGAGGCAATGACATAGTAAGCAGGAATCGCATATTCCACCATCCCCAGGTCGAAGGATTCCACAGATGCCCCAAGTCCTTTCAGCGTATCTGCTGCACGTAAAATGCTCTCTTTAATTTCCGGATCGAGACCTTCTCCGAAATAATCGTTTGGAATACCGATTTTCAGATCCGATATATCCTCTTTTAATGCGGACATAAAATCATAATCTTCCAGTTCTACAGAAGTAGAATCCTTCCGGTCATGAGATGCAATGATCTGCAGGATAGCAGCGCAGTCCGTCACATCTTTCGTAATCGGTCCGATCTGATCCAGAGAAGAGCCGTAAGCGATCAGACCATATCGTGATACAGCTCCATAAGTTGGTTTCATACCGGTAACTCCACAGAAAGAACTGGGCTGACGAATGGAACCGCCCGTATCGCTTCCCAGCGCACAAGTTACTTCCCCGGCTCCCACCGCCGCGCAGGAACCGCCGGAGGAACCGCCCGGAACATGCTCGGGATTTACAGGATTTTTCGTCTCTCCATAAGCGGATGTCTCTGTGGTGCTGCCCATGGCAAATTCATCCATATTCGTCTTACCGATGATCACAGCTCCCGCCGCTTCCAGATTCTCAATCACCTGAGCATCATAAGTCGGAACAAAATTATACAAGATTTTGGATGCGCAGGTAGTTTTCAGTCCTCTGGTACATATATTATCCTTAATCGCAATCGGAACACCTGCCAACGGTCCGTCAAGTTCGCCTCTGTCAATCTTCTCCTGAACTTCTTTTGCCCTTTTCCGTGCTCCTTCCTCATCAACTGTAATAAAAGCATTGATTTTTTTCTCCTGCGCTTCCAAAGCCGCCAGAGAAGCTTCCACAGCATCCAGTACCGTCACTTCTCCCGCTTTGATTTTTTCTGAAAGCTGCACTGCTGTAAACTGCATCAAATCCATCAAAGTTTCCTCCTATTCCACTGTTTTCGGAACTTTATACTGTCCCTCTTTCTTCTCGGGTGCATTTGCAAGCATATTGTCTCTGTCATCCCCATTGACAACCACATCCTCACGGAATACGTTATTTACCGCAAACACATGGGACATCGGCTCTACACCTGTCGTATCCAGTTCATCCAATTTATCAATATAATCCAACATCTTCTGCATATCTGCTTTTGCCTGAACCTTTTCCTCCTCGTTCAGCTTCAGCTTTGCAAGAATCCCCACATAATCAATTGTTTCGTCGGTAATAATCTCAGCCATCTTTTTTCTCCTCTCCAATTTTTTTATATCGCCAGGCGGTCTCCAAACTCTCCGGGAGCCGGTTTTGAGACCGGTTTCCTGCTTACGGCTCCAAACGATTCAAATCACGGGGGAACAATGTAGTCTCACGGACATTATCCTCACCGATCAGTTTCATGGTCAGACGTTCCAGACCGATTCCCAGTCCTCCATGAGGCGGCATACCATGCTTAAACGTATCCAGATACTGATCCATACCCTCAGCCTCCATTCCTCTTGCCTCAATCTTTTCCATCAGCTGATGATAATCGTGAATACGCTGACCTCCGGTCGTAATCTCCATGCCATGGAACAGCAAATCAAAACTTAAGGTATATCTTGTATCCTCCGGATCATCCATCGCATAGAACGGACGCTTCTTGGATGGATAATGGGTGACAAATACAAAATCCGCATCATATTCCTCTTTGAAATACTGTCCGATCAACGTCTCCTCTTCCGGCTCCAGATCAAAAGGATTCCGGATCTTTCTGTTGTACTTCTCAGCCACCAGCTCTTTTGCCTTCGCGAACGGCACACTTGGAATCTCCTCCACCTTCGGCAGCTTCACATTCAAAAGGTTCAGTTCCTTACTGTAATCCTTTTTCAAAAGAGTTACCATATGCTGTAAAAACCCAGTCTCCATCGCCATGATATCTGTAAAGTCATCAATATATCCCATCTCAAAATCCAGAGAAGTATACTCATTCAGATGACGCTTCGTATTGTGCTTCTCTGCCCGGAATACCGGCCCTGTCTCAAACACACGGTCAAACACGCCGACCATCATCTGCTTATAAAACTGAGGACTCTGCTGCAATACCGCCGGTTTATGAAAATACTCCAGCTTAAACAGGTTTGCTCCTCCCTCTGCACTCTTGGCACCAATCTTCGGCGTATGAATCTCCGTAAACCCCTGCTCATACAGAAAGTCACGAAATGCCCGAACAACCCCCTCCTGCAGCTTAAATTTCGCCCGTTCTCTCACATTCCGCAGCGCAATCGACCGCCGATCCAACATCGCTTCCAACGAAGTATTCATCTTCCACTTGGAAACCGCAAGGGGCATCGGCTCCGCCGGCTCCGACAAAACCGTAACCGACTTCAGCAAAATCTCAATCCCATTAGGCGCCCGATGCTCTTCCTTCACCGTTCCCGACACCTCAACCGTATCCGCTTCCTTCAACTCCTTAATACTGAATTCACAAGCTCCCTCTTCATAAACCGTCTGAACCAGTCCATCCCGCTTACGAAGCACCACAAAAGCAACCTCCCCCATATCCCGGATCGAATGAATCGCTCCCCGTACCTTTACCTCTTTCCCCTCAAACTCCGCCTCCTGCAGCTGCGCAATCGACAAATCCTCCACCTGCTTCACACCTTTTACAAAATCCATAATCTATTTCTCCTCTCTTATAAATCCTCTCAAACTTTTTTATTACAAGCACCAAAATATCATTCCCAAAATCCTGCCAGAACTCCCTATAACACTGCAAGCCCTATGACTCCATCAACTTTTTAACGATTCAGCACAATCTGTTATTTTTACCACTTCCATCACCTGCACACTCCCATCTTCCGTCTTTCAACCCGTAAATTGCGAAATCCCTGAGGGAAGGAGGCGGCAAAGTTTTGTAGCGATTGCGCTGACTCGAAAGCGCGTCCGAAAATGAACTTTTAGAATTACTTCAGGCGGAGCGGCTCTCCGCGACGTCTGATTTAGTAATTCTTAAAGTTCAATTGAGGAGAAGCGATAGAGCAAGCAATCGCTACAAAACTTTGCCGTCTCCTTCCCTCAGGGATTTCGCCACCCCACCACCTCGAAAACCGAAAAAGTCCCGAAACGTCATAAAAACGTTTCGGGACGGAATATCAATATCCGCGGTACCACCCGCTTTGTACGGCATCTTCGCCGCACCTCTTTTTCTACTTAACGCGTAGTACGTGACTGCCTACTAAAGTTCAGCAGCCCGGCTCCGGAATGTTCCCTATTGCATGCTTCCCTCCTGCAGATGCTCTCAGTCGGTGACATCCGCTTCCTGTCAAGTTTCACATACAGAGTTTCCTTCTCAGCTTTTTTATGTCGTTTAGTATACACAGAAATTTTTTGTTTGTAAAGGGTAAATTCTACAAAATTTACGCCAATTTCTTACATTTTTTTAATTCTTTCCACTGCCTCCACCGTATTCTCATACGTTCCGAATGCCGTGAGCCGGAAATATCCCTCACCGCTTGGGCCAAATCCTGCCCCCGGTGTTCCGACAACATTTACTTCCTCCAAAAGCTTATCAAAGAATTCCCAGGAGGTCAGACCATCCGGAGTCTTCAGCCAGATATACGGTGCATTGACACCGCCGGTAACTGTATAGCCGGCTTCTTTCAAACCATTATAAATAACTCCGGCATTCTTCATGTAATAAGCCACCTGTGCCTGAAGCTGTGCCTTTCCTTCCTCGGAATAAACAGCCTCGCCTGCTCTTTGAATAATATATGGTGCTCCATTGTATTTCGTTCCGTGACGTCTTGCCCAAAGACTGTGAAGCATCACATCCCCTGATTTCAGATCTTTCGGAACGACCGTATAGCCAAGACGCAGTCCGGTAAATCCGGCATTCTTGGAAAAACTATGCAGTTCGATTGCACAGGTACGGGCACCTTCGCACTCATAGATGGAATGGGGAACATTCTTCTCCGAGATATATGCTTCATAGGCAGCATCGTAGATGATAACCGCCCCGACTTTATTTGCATAATCTACCCAGACCTGAAGCTGGTCTTTGGTCAATGTGGAACCCGTTGGATTGTTGGGATAACACAGATAGATGATATCCGGTGTTTCTTTCGGAAGTTCCGGACAGAAATCATTTTCAAGCGTACACGGCATGTAAATCACATCGGAAAATGTCTCTGTTACAGAGTTATACTCCCCTGCTCTTCCTGCCATGACATTGGAATCCACATAAACCGGATAAACCGGGTCACATACAGCAATTTTATTATCCTGGCTGAAAATCTCCTGAATATTACTGCAGTCGCATTTTGCACCGTCCGAGACAAAAATTTCATCTGCTGCGATATCACAACCGCGGCTTTTATAATCATTCTCCGCAATTGCGTTCCGCAAAAAGTCGTATCCCAGATCCGGCGCATATCCGCGGAATGTCCCGGCATTCCCCATCTCATCCACTGCATGATGCAGCGTATCAATAATAGCCGGAGCGATAGGCTGGGTTACATCTCCGATTCCCAGACGTATCACTTTTTTATCCGGATTCGCCTCCTGAAAAGCATGAACCTTCTTTCCAATCGTCGAAAAAAGGTAGCTTCCGGGCAATTTTAAATAATTATCATTCACTTTAAACATTGTAATTTCTCCTCTTTACAAATGTAATCTACAGGCAATTGCAAAACAAAGATCAGCTGTTCATCAGTGTCAGAAGCATCTGGGCTGTCTCAATAAGATTCGTACCACTGTCCATACTGCATTTCTGGAGATAATGATGGGCATCAGACTCTGTCATACTATTGCGCTCCATTAAAAGTCTTTTTGCCTTATCAAGAATCTCCTGTTCCTCTTTGCTCCTTGCCTTCGGCTTTACTTTCGCCTTCTTTAAACGTCTTCGTACCTGCTGCTGCATCGTCTGCAAAGTATTTACCAGCTCATATACGGAGAGCGGCATGGCTATTGCTGCTATATGATAGTCTCCACAAGTGCCAAGCACTCTGGAAGATGCAATCAGCAGCATCTCAAAACTTTCAGGCATACATTCATGTAATTCCATAAAGAACATATCCGGCAGTTTATATCCGCAGATCAGGATACCGCCATTTCTGTCATTCATCTCACCGAGTGCCTGAGAAGCTGTGGTACAGACCGCATCCACATCGAAGCCATGCCGTATCAGAATATCGCGGATCCGCTTCGCATCTTCAATTTTCGGAAAAACAATCACCAAGCTGCTCATTCATCCTGCCCCTCTAATCAGATACGATACAAATACTTATCTATTTCCCAATTTGATACCTGCGGAATATACTCTGCCCACTCCGCCTTCTTTGCCTCCACATACCGGCTGGAAAACTCCTCCCCCAGAACCTGCTGAACAAATGTGTCTTTTTCGAATTCCCGGATTGCCTCATCCAGATCCCGGGGAAGGGTCTGAATTCCTTTCCCCGCTTTCTCTTCCTCAGACAGCATATTCAGATTTTCCTCCAAACATGCCGGAGGCATGATCTGATTTCGGATACCGTCAAGTCCTGCTGCAAGCAGAACTGCCAGGACAAGATAAGGATTTGCAGACGGGTCCGGAGAACGAAGCTCAATCTTCGTCTTACTTCCCCGTGTAAAAGGTATCCGAATGATCTGATTTTTGCTCTTTGTAGTCCATCCCACATAGATCGGCGCCTCATATCCAGGCACAAGACGCTTATAGGAATTCACAAGGGGATTGGTAATCAGGGTGATTCCCTGTATATGCTTCATGATTCCGCCGATGAAATAATATGCAAGCTTACTTAATCCCTGTGTATCAGATTCATCATAAAACAGATTTTTACCAAGAGGATCTCTCATCATACAATTCACATGCAGACCGGAACCGTGTACGCCTGTGGTTGGCTTCGGCATAAAGGTAGCGTGGAGTCCATGGCGTTTTGCAATGGTACGTACTGCAAACTTAAAGGTCATGAAACTGTCCGCAGCCTCCAGACCTTTACAGTGATGAAAATCAATCTCATGCTGCCCATGCGCTGCCTCATGATATGAAGACTCTACTTCAAAGCCCATATCTTCCAATGTCAGCACCATATCTCTTCTGGCATTTTCTCCAAGATCCATGGGACCAAGGTCAAAATATCCGGCCTTATCGTGGGTCGTCGTCGTAGGCAGTCCATCGTCATCTGTATGAAAAAGAAAGAACTCGCACTCCGTACCGGCGATAAACTGATATCCCATATCGTGAGCCTCATCCAGCACACGTTTTAAAATTCCTCTGGAACACTCTTTGTATGGAGTCCCGTCGGGATTATGGATATCACAGAGCATTCTGGCTACTTTTCCCTGCTGTGGACGCCAGGGAAGAATCACAAAAGAATCCAGATCCGGATAAAGATATAATTCATTTGACTCCAGCCCTGAAAAGCCGTCCAATGTGGAAGCATCAAAAATACATTCGTTGCTCAATGCCTTTTCCAACTGACCGGAGGTAATTGCCATATTGCGCAAGATACCAAACATATCGGTAAACTGAAGTCGGATAAACTCCACGTCTTCCTCTTCCGCCATCTGTAAAATCATTTCCTTCGTATAACGTGCCATCTGTCTGTCTCCTTTATTTCTTACATTAGAATGAACCGCAGTCTTTCCTATGATACACGGATTGCTCCGCATTTCATGCTTCCACAATCCTAAAAACATTCGAAATCCGCCCTATTCGGGCTACTTTCTCATGTTTTACGGGTCCCCAGGTCATGCTTTTTCATGCAAGCATGAAACGCATAACCTTTTGACCCTGGTATCATATCACACTAATAAAATAACAATATCTTCGAAATCTGTCAATCATTTACAAATTTGTATAACCCATCAATGACTCATCTACTTCTTTGGCGGCATCTCTTCCTTCACGGATTGCCCATGCAACCAAAGACTGTCCTCTGTGCATATCGCCTGCCGCAAATACATTCGGCACACTGGTCTGATACTTTCCGGCTTCCGTCTGTACATTGGTGCGCGGATTCAAAGCAACCTTGAAAGCATCCGTCACGTACTTCTGGCTTCCCAGAAAACCAGCTGCGATCAGAACCAGATCTGCCGGGATAATTTCCTCAGAACCTTCCACCGGAACCATATTCATCCGACCGGTCTTCTCGTCTTTCTGCGGGGTCAGCTTCACAATCTTCATCTGCTTTACTTCGCCCTTTTTATTGCCGATAAATTCTGTCACTGTTGTCTGGTAAATACGGGGATCATGACCAAATACGGCAATTGCCTCTTCCTGACCGTAATCAGTCTTCAGCACTTTGGGCCATTCCGGCCATGGGTTATCCTCTGCACGCTCTACCGGAGGCATCGGCATCATTTCCAACTGCGTCACGCTCTTGGCACCCAGACGGATGGAAGTTCCCACACAGTCATTACCAGTATCGCCGCCGCCGATGACTACCACATGTTTTCCCTTTGGACTGATATATTTTTTATCTTCCAGATTAGAATCTAACAAACTTCTGGTTACAGATGTCAGATAGTCCACTGCAAAATGAATTCCTTTCAACTCTCTTCCCGGAGCTTTGATATCTCTCGGATTGGAAGCACCGCAGCAGAGAAGCACTCTGTCATAATCTTTCAGTAATTGTTCTGCCTTGATATCAACTCCGATATCCGTGTTGGTTACAAATTCGATTCCCTCTGCCTCCATCAATGCCACACGGCGGTCAATCACCTGTTTTTCCAACTTCATATTCGGGATTCCGTAACGGAGCAATCCGCCCACACGGTCACGGCGTTCAAAAACAGTTACCTTATGCCCTCTCTTATTCAACTGCATGGCAGCTGCCAGGCCGGAAGGTCCGCTTCCGACTACTGCCACCGTCTTCCCGGTACGTACCTTCGGCGGATTCGGCTGAACCAATCCGCTCTCCCAGGCATGCTCAATGATTGCCCGCTCATTTTCTTTGGTGCAGACTGCTTCACCGTTCAGATTACAGGTACATGCCGCCTCACAAAGCGCCGGGCAGACTCTGGAAGTAAACTCCGGAAAACAATTGGTTTTCGTAAGACGTTCATATGCCTGTTCCCAGTTGCCGATATATACCAGGTCATTCCACTCCGGACACAGGTTGTTCAGAGGACAGCCGCTGGCCATCCCTGCAATCATTCTGCCGGCCTGACAGAACGGAACACCGCAGGACATACAACGTGCGCCCTGAAGCTGCTGTTTCTCCAAAGAAAGCGGAGTATGGAATTCCTGAAAGTTTTTGATGCGCTCAAGCGGTGCAGTGCACTCGCTTGTCACGCGTTCATAATCTAAAAATCCTGTTGGTTTTCCCATAATAACTCTTTGCCTCCCTATTTATGCAAACTCTCATAGAAAGCTTCAATCTGTGCCTGTTCACTGCTCAATCCTTTTTCTTCCAACTGAGCACTGAGCATCATCATACGTTTATAATCGTTCGGAATGATCTTCTTAAACTTCGGCAGATACTCTTTGAATGATTCCAGAACTTTCTTTCCCTTTTCAGAACCGGTCGCTTCCACATGTTTCCGGATCATACTTTTTAGTTCTTGTTCATCATACTTATTCTCTACTTTTTCAATCCCGATCATCTCTTTATTCAGATTCCGATACAGATTATTGCCTTCATCCAGCACATAAGCGATACCGCCGCTCATACCTGCTGCGAAGTTCTTTCCGGTGGAACCAAGTACAACCACACGTCCGCCGGTCATATATTCACATCCGTGATCACCGACACCCTCTACCACTGCATAAGCGCCGGAGTTACGTACACAGAAACGTTCTCCCGCAACACCGTTAATGTAAGCCTCACCACTGGTTGCGCCATACAGTGCAACATTGCCTACAATGATGTTCTCATCCGCTTTAAACTTGATGTTCTTTGGAGGACGTACGACCAGTTTTCCTCCTGAGAGACCCTTTCCAAAATAATCGTTGGAATCTCCGGTCAGTCTTAAGGTTAATCCTTTGGGAATAAATGCACCAAAACTCTGACCGCCGGCGCCATTACATTCAATCACATACGTATCCTCTTTCAGCTTTCCGTCAAATTTTCTGGTAAGCTCGGAACCCAGAATGGTACCGAATGTTCGATCCGTATTGCCGACTTCTACATGAAGCGTCATCTTCTCGCCTTTATCCATCGCTGCTTTTAATTGTTTCAGCAATACTTTTTCATCCAGTGTCTTTTCCAGTTCAAAATTATATGCCAGTGTCGGATCGAATGTAACTTTCGGCTCTTTCGCATATGGATTATTCAGAATTTCTGTCAAATCCACACGACTGGCTCTTTCGTCGGTGACACCCTCTTTCCGTTTCAGACAATCAGAGCGACCTACCATCTCGTCGATCGTGCGGAAACCAAGTTTTGCCATATATTCACGCAGTTCTTCTGCAATAAAGCGCATAAAGTTCACCACATACTCCGGTTTTCCTTTGAAACGCTTTCTGAGCTCCGGATTCTGTGTGGCAACACCCACCGGACAAGTATCCAGATTGCAGACACGCATCATCACACATCCCATCGTTACAAGGGGAGCCGTAGCAAAACCGAATTCCTCAGCGCCAAGAAGCGCTGCAATCGCAACATCACGTCCGCTCATCAATTTACCGTCAGTCTCAATCATAACCCGGTTACGCAGACCATTCTGAATCAATGTCTGATGTGTCTCTGCCAGGCCAAGCTCCCACGGAAGTCCTGCATTATGGATGGAACTTCTCGGTGCGGCGCCGGTACCTCCATCGTATCCCGAGATCAGAATTACCTGGGCGCCTGCTTTTGCAACACCTGCTGCAACCGTACCCACACCTGCCTCAGAAACCAGTTTTACGGAGATCCTTGCGTCCGTATTGGCATTTTTCAAGTCGTAAATCAACTGTGCCAGATCCTCGATGGAATAAATATCATGATGCGGCGGCGGTGAGATCAGGGATACACCCGGTGTGGAATGTCTGGTTTTCGCAATCCACGGGTATACTTTTCCGGCAGGAAGGTGACCGCCCTCACCTGGTTTTGCTCCCTGTGCCATCTTAATCTGGATCTCTTTGGAGTTTACCAGATACTTGCTGGTCACGCCGAAACGTCCCGATGCCACCTGCTTGATTGCAGAACATCTTCTCGGATCATTGAGACGGTCAATACTCTCACCGCCCTCACCGGTATTGGACTTTCCGTGCAGGATGTTCATAGCGATTGCCAGTGTCTCATGCGCCTCCTGGGAAATAGAACCATAGGACATCGCACCTGTCTTAAAGCGCCGTACAATGGAATCCACACTTTCCACTTCTTCTAACGGAACCGGATTTTCTGCGTAGTTGAAATCCATCAGACTCCTCAGATAACCGGACTCCTCCTGATCCACCATATCAGTATACTGTTTGAACATCTGGTAGTCACCGCGTCTGGTAGACTCCTGAAGCATATGGATCGTCTCCGGATTGTAGCGGTGTTCCTCGCCCTGACTTCTGCTCTTATGTCTTCCCACGCTGTCTAATGTCAGATCCGTATTCAGTCCCAACGGATCAAAGGCTTCCGAATGACGGGCATCCACATCCTTTGCAATATCATCCAGAGTGATACCGCCTACGCGGCTCACCGTATTGGTGAAGTATTTGTCAATCACTTCTTTTGAAATGCCGATTGCTTCAAAGATCTGTGACCCCTGATAGGACTGAATCGTAGAAATACCCATCTTCGATGCAATCTTAACAATTCCGCTTAAGACTGCTTTATTATAATCATCAACTGCTGCATAGTAGTCTTTGTCAATCATCTTATTTTCAATCAGATCATGGATGGTATCAAGCGCCAGATAGGGGTTGATAGCACTTGCACCATATCCAAGCAAGGTTGCAAAATGATGAACTTCTCTTGGTTCACCGGATTCCAGGATAATTCCAAGAGCCGTTCTCTTCTTTGTCCGTACCAGATGCTGATGTACGGCAGAGACAGCAAGCAGGGAAGGAATTGCAACATGATTCTCATCCACACCCCTGTCACTTAAGATCAGAATGCTGGCACCCTGACGATAAGCCTTATCCACCTCCACAAACAGATGGTCAATGGCACGTTCCAGTGGAGCACTCTTATAATAAGTAATCGGGACTTCCACAACCTTGAAACCGTCCACCTTCATATTCTTGATCTTCAGCATATCCGTATTGGTCAGAATCGGATGGTTGATTTTGAGCATCTTGCAGTTTTCCGGCTGCTCTTTCAGAAGATTTCCGTCTTTCCCCAGATAAATCGTGGTGGAGGTCACAATTTCCTCACGGATACAGTCAATCGGCGGATTCGTAACCTGTGCAAATAACTGTTTAAAGTAATGGAACAACGGCTGATGTTCTTTTGACAGTACCGGGAGCGGAGTATCCACACCCATCGCACTGATTCCCTCAGAACCATTCAATGCCATATTCCGGATAGACGTACGATACTCTTCGTAGCTGTAACCGAATGCTTTTTGAAGCCGACGGCGTTCTTCTTTTGTATATTCCTGAACTCTTTTATTCGGAATCTTCAGATCTTTCAATTGAACAAGATTGCTGTCCAGCCACTCACCGTAAGGCTGTTTACCTGCATAGGATTCCTTCAGTTCATCGTCGTTGATGACTTTTCCCTGAACGGTATCCACAAGCAACATTTTACCCGGATGGAGACGCTCCTTCTGCACAACTTTTTCTGTCGGAATGGGAAGAACTCCAACCTCAGATGCCAGGATCAGATATCCGTCATCGGTAATATAATATCTGGAAGGACGAAGTCCGTTACGATCCAGCACTGCTCCTACCTGATCTCCATCAGAAAATACAATGGCTGCCGGTCCGTCCCAAGGTTCCATCATCGTTGCATAATATTGATAAAAATCACGTTTCTCCATAGAAATGGTATCATTGTTTGCCCATGGCTCCGGTATCGCAATCATCACCGCAAGGGGCAGATCCATACCACTCATAACCAGGAATTCCAGAGTATTATCCAGCATTGCCGAATCAGATCCCTGTGCATTGATGACCGGAAGAACTTTGTCCATCTCATCCTTCAGATTGTTGGAATCCATGGTCTCTTCACGTGCCAGCATCTTATCTGCATTTCCGCGGATCGTATTGATCTCACCATTATGTACAATAAAGCGGTTTGGATGTGCACGTTCCCAGCTCGGATTTGTATTGGTTGAGAATCTGGAATGCACGATAGCAATGGCAGATTCATAATCATCGCTCTGCAGATCATGGAAAAAGGTACGCAGCTGTCCTACCAGGAACATTCCTTTATAGACGATTGTACGGCTGGAAAGAGACACAACGTAAGTATTGTCATTACTCTGTTCAAATACACGGCGGACAACATAAAGTTTACGGTCAAATTCCAGTCCTTTTGCCACATCCTTCGGCTTTTTAATGAAAGCCTGCATGATACAGGGCATACACTCTCTTGCCTTATGTCCCAGCACTTCCGGAGCTGTCGGTACCGTACGCCATCCCAGAAGTTCAAGACCTTCTTTTTCCACAATAACTTCGAACATTTTCTTTGCCTGATTACGCTTCAGTTCCTGCTGCGGAAAGAAGAACATACCGACTCCGTATTCACGTTCTTCTCCCAAAAAAATACCGAGGGATTCACAGGTCTTCGAAAAGAATTTGTGTGAAATCTGTAAAAGGATTCCTACACCATCCCCTGTTTTTCCCTCGGCGTCTTTGCCGGCTCTATGTTCTAGATTTTCAACGATTTTTAAAGCATTCACCACTGTCTCATGTGTTTTGAGGCCCTTGATATTAACGACTGCTCCGATACCACAGTTGTCATGTTCAAACTCCGGCCGATATAAACCGGGCAGTTTCTGGTTTCGGGCACATGTAAATTCCTGTGTCATACGAAAAACCTTCCTTCTAATATTTTTTCTTTTTTACTATGAAAGTCCCGTACAGCGGCCATGAGGAGCGCATGCTTGCATGCGGCGAGTCATGGACATTGGACGGGCAAGCCGGTATGAGTAAGGAGGGCGACAGCCCGGATTACGAATACTGGCGGCGATTGCGGGAGCACAAGGTGCAGAGCAATCGACTTTCATAATCTGTATGTTGCCTTTTGCATTACTATATACCAAAGAAGTGAATTTGTAAAGCATTATTCTAATCTTTTTTATTTTTTTTGCACTTTACCGAATAAAATAATATTTTATCCAGTGTTTTTGTTATTTTATTTTGATTTCTTGAATTCTACTGCTGCTGCAATCAATCCGCGGAATAATGGATGGGGACGGTTCGGACGGCTTTTCAATTCCGGATGTCCCTGAGTGCCGATAAAGAACGGATGTCCCGGAATTTCCACCATCTCCACAATTCTTCCGTCCGGAGAAATTCCGGAAAGAAGCATCCCATGCGCTTCCAATGCCTTCCGGTAATCATTATTCACTTCATACCGATGCCTGTGCCGTTCCTGGATCTCAGATGCCTGATATAACTCATACGCTTTACTTCCCTCTTTCAATACACAAGGATAAGCACCCAATCTCAATGTACCTCCGATATCTTCAATCCCATCCTGTTCCGGCATCAGCGCGATTACCGGATGCATGGTATTCGGATTCAGTTCGATACTGTGGGCATCATGGTATCCAACTACATTTCTGGCAAATTCCACAATGGATAACTGCATACCCAGACAAATTCCCAAAAATGGAACCTGATGGGTTCTTGCATATGCAATCGCTGCAACTTTACCTTCGATTCCCCGGTTTCCGAATCCGCCCGGCACCAGAATACCGTCGGCATCTTTTAACAATTCTTCCACATTTTCACTGTTCACCTGCTCGGAATCCACCCAGTTGATATGTACGTTGGCATGGCTTGCAATTCCGCCGTGCTTCAATGCTTCTGCAACAGAAAGATAAGCATCATGAAGCTGAATATATTTTCCTACCAGTGCTATGCTTACCTCCTTGTTCGGATTGCGCAGAGCATCTACCATAGAGGTCCAGTCCGAAAGATCCGGCTCGGGACACGGAAGTTTCAGACTCTCACATACCACCTGAGCAAGCTTTTCTTTTTCCATGGCAAGGGGCGCTTCATACAGATATTCCACATCCAGATTCTGAAGCACATGACTGCTGGGTACATTACAGAACAATGCGATCTTATCTTTCAACTCCTGAGGAAGCGGAAGTTCTGAACGGCATACGAGAATATCCGGCTGAATTCCCATCCCCTGCAATTCCTTAACGCTTGCCTGTGTGGGCTTCGTTTTCATTTCCCCGGATGCTTTCAGATACGGAATCAATGTCACATGAATCAGGATTGCATTTTCATGTCCTACATCATGCTGGAACTGGCGGATTGATTCCAGAAATGGCTGGCTTTCAATGTCCCCAACCGTTCCTCCAACCTCAATAATTGCAATCCGGTCTTCCTCCACGCTTTTTCCGCGGTAAAAACGCCCCTTGATCTCATTGGTAATATGCGGAATCACCTGTACAGTCCCTCCGCCAAAATCTCCGTGACGTTCCTTCTGCAGAACACTCCAGTAAATTTTACCGGTCGTTACATTCGAATTCTTATCCAGGCTTTCATCAATAAAACGTTCATAGTGGCCAAGATCCAGATCTGTCTCCGTACCGTCATCGGTTACAAAAACTTCACCATGCTGAATGGGATTCATCGTTCCCGGGTCAATATTGATATAGGGATCGAATTTCTGCATCGTTACCTGATATCCTCTCGCTTTCAATAATCTTCCCAGTGAAGCTGCAGTAATTCCTTTTCCAAGTCCGGATACTACTCCGCCTGTTACGAATACGTATTTGACTGCCATAATTTCCCTCCTGTTTTCCTCATCTGAATTGCTGTCTGAATTGCCAGATCACAGCTTAAAAAAATATGGGATTCATTATATACCCAATCCTGTCAAAATTTCAAACTATTTTTTTATATTTTTTCATAAATCACCATTTTTGTACATTTTAGGAATACAATTCATCGCTCATCAATATATGGTAGTCACTTTAAACAAAAAGACAACTTATGGTATGCCTTTCATTTTATTTTATCACTTTTTTAGATTTTTTTAATATTTTCTATTGACATTCTGCTTTTTTCCAGTATAATGCTCATTAGAAAGCAAAGGCGCTTTGAGAAGAATCTCAAGGCGCTTTTTCTTTTTTTACAGCAATGTATATCCGAAAACGGATGTACTGATTTCAAAATAATGTATAAGAGGAGGAAATTATTATGGAATTTAGCGCTGTCAACACAATATGGGTTCTGTTAGGAGCCGCCCTTGTCTTCTTTATGCAGGCAGGATTTGCAATGGTTGAGACTGGTCTTACCAGAGCAAAAAATGCGGGTAACATTATCATGAAGAACCTGATGGATTTCTGTATCGGAACTCCGGCCTTCTGGATCATCGGATTCGGAATTATGTTCGGCTCCGGAAACGGATTTTTCGGTAAAATCGGAGGACTCGCTTCCGAAGCCAACTATGGAAATGGAATGCTGCCGGACGGAGTTCCATTCTGGGCATTTTTAATTTTCCAGACTGTGTTCTGTGCAACTTCTGCTACCATTGTTTCCGGTGCTATGGCTGAAAGAACCAAATTCTCATCTTACTGCCTTTACAGTCTGATGATCAGCCTTATCGTATATCCGGTATCCGGTCACTGGATCTGGGGCGGCGGCTGGTTAGCTGAGATGGGATTCCATGATTTCGCAGGTTCTACCGCAGTACATATGGTCGGCGGTGTCGCTGCCTGTATCGGCGCTGCTATCCTTGGACCGCGTATCGGCAAATACGGGAAAGACGGCAAACCGAAAGCAATTCCGGGACACAGCCTTACCCTTGCCGCTCTTGGATGTTTCATTCTGTGGTTCTGCTGGTTCGGATTCAACGGCGCTTCCACCGTATCTATGGAAGGGGATGCAATCGTATCCGCCGGTAAAATTTTTGTTACCACAAACCTGGCTGCTGCTGTTGCAACCTGTACTGTCATGATCTTCACATGGATTCGTTACAAAAAGCCGGATGTTTCCATGTCACTGAATGGCTCCCTGGCTGGTCTTGTGGCAATCACTGCCGGATGTGATACCGTATCTCCGGTATCTGCAGCTATTATCGGTATTGTTGCCGGATTCGTAGTTGTTCTGGCAGTAGAATTTGTTGATAAGATTCTTAAAATTGATGATCCGGTTGGTGCGATTGCAGTTCACGGCTGCTGCGGTGCAATGGGAACACTCTGTGTCGGTCTGTTTTCTGACGGAGCAGGCACTTCCGGAATGCTGGGTCTGTTCACAGGCGGCGGTTTCAAACTGCTGGGAATTCAGTGTCTGGGTGTTATTTCCGTTATCGCTTATGTAGCTGTTGTAATGACGATCGTGTTTCAGGTCATCAAACACACGATTGGTCTTCGTGTTACCCGTGAAGAAGAAATCGACGGTCTTGATATCCATGAGCACAACCTTGTAAGTTCTTATGCAGACTTTATGTCTGAAGATGGTGCTGGTGAAAAATCCGTATCTCTTGTATCTGCTCCTGCAGCATCCACATCCGCACCGGTTGTCAATTCCGTAAAACTGGATGCCGATGCCCTGGCAGATACTGCTGCTGATGCACCGATTTCCAAAGTGGTAATCGTTACCCGTCAGAACAAACTGGACGAATTGATCCAGGCTTTAAGCCACATCGGTGTTACCGGAGTTACAATTACCAATGTTCTGGGTTGTGGTATTCAGAAAGGTGCTACCCGTTACTATCGTGGTGCCGCACTTGAGATGAATCTGCTGCCGAAAGTAAAGGTAGAAGTTGTCGTAAGCACTGTACCGGTAAGCAAAGTAATCGAAACTGCCGAGTCTGTTCTTCACACCGGTCAGTTCGGTGACGGAAAAGTTTTCGTATACAATATCAGAAATGTTGTAAAAATCCGTACCGGCGAAGAAGGTGTTGCGGCTCTTCAGGACACGGAAGCTGCAGACAATTAAACTATATTATAAAAGATTTTGCCAGACAGGCAAAAAACAGGAGGGATTCATAAACTTTGGAATCCCCCCTGTTTTTCGCTTGTATCTGCGAAGCAATTATCATGTCTGTGAATTCATAAACGGAGGTTATTATGGAAAATACTACAGTATTATCAAGCGGTCTTAAAGAAGAATGCGGCGTATTCGGCATCTATGATCTGGATGGCGGTGACGTGAGTACTTCTATCTACTACGGTCTGTCTGCTCTGCAGCACAGAGGACAGGAATCCTGCGGAATTGCTGTTTCTGATACCCATGGACCGAAAGGACGTGTTCATTCTTTTAAAGGTCTTGGTCTTGTCAACGAAGTTTTTGAGGAATCCGAATTAGAAAAATTGAAGGGAAATATCGGAGTGGGACATGTCCGCTACTCTACCAGTGGTTCTACTACACTGGAAAATGCCCAGCCCCTTGTATTAAATTATATCAAAGGATCTCTGGCACTCGCTCACAACGGCAATCTGGTCAATGCCTATGAGCTTCGTGAAGAGATGGAAAATGAGGGTTCCATCTTCCACACCTCTATCGATTCGGAAGTAATTGCTTATGCCATCGCCAAAGAACGTGTTCGCTGCGGAAAGGTCGAGGAGGCAATTCTTTGTGCCACTGAAAAAATACGTGGTGCCTACGGACTGGTCGTAATGAGTCCCAGAAAGCTGATTGGGGTCCGCGATCCTTATGGTCTGAAACCTCTCTGTATCGGAAAAAGAGACAATACATATATTATTGCATCCGAAAGCTGTGCCATCACTTCTCTTGGTGCTGAAATTGTCCGGGATGTGGAACCCGGGGAAATTGTAACGATCAATAAAGACGGTGTGATTTCTTCCTCTTTTATCAACCTGAAACCTGTACATGCACACTGTATCTTTGAATATATTTATTTTGCAAGACTTGACAGCAAGATTGACAAGATCAGTGTCTATGAATCCCGTATCCGGGCTGGCGCTGCTCTTGCAAAAACCTATCCGGTGGATGCGGATCTGGTTGTCGGTGTTCCTGACTCCGGTCTGACTGCAGCCAAGGGCTATTCGGAAGCCTCCGGTATCCCCTTTGCGTTTGCCTTCCATAAGAACAGTTATGTAGGGCGTACTTTTATCAAGCCTACGCAAAAGGACCGGGAATCCAGTGTAAAGATCAAACTAAGCGTTCTGGAATCTGTTGTCCGCAACAAACGGATTGTGTTGGTCGATGACTCTATTGTCCGCGGAACTACCATTGCAAACATCATCAAAATGCTGAAACAGTCCGGCGCACTGGAGGTTCACGTAAGAATCAGTTCTCCTCCTTTCTTACACCCCTGTTATTTCGGCACCGATGTACCGTCGAACCAGCAGCTTATTGCTTTTTCTCATTCAGAAGAACAGATCCGCCAGATGATCGGAGCTGATTCCTTAGGCTATATGCCGATTGAAGAACTTCAGACAATGGTTGGAACACTTCCCATCTGCAAGGCTTGCTTTGACAATCATTATCCGATGGATGTACCTGACCATGAGATACGAAATCTTTTGGAATAAACATAAACCGCAGGATATGGTGTAACGCCAATCCTGCGGTTTTTCTTTTCTGCGTGCTATTTTCAATCTCTGCTACATAATTTGTAAAAACCCCTGGAGAAGACGACTCCTATGCCAACACTTACCGAAATGATTTATTCCAATGATTATGCAGATCTGATTCTGAGCAATTATCAGGTCAATCTTGAAGAAATTCAGAATCTTGATCCCGAGATCGGTAAAACCCTTTATGCAAGTCAACAATACTCCATTCTTTACTATCAACGAAGAAACCTTCCCGAAAATCAGTTTGATGTCTTACCTTATAACGTTGTTCCCTGCCTGTATACCCCCCAGGACACCACCTCCCTGGAAGCTTCCGGCATCCTGCAGCTTCAGAATCAGTCTTTGCTTAATCTTACCGGTCAGGGCGTATTGATCGGCATCATCGATACAGGAATCAACTACACCCATCCGGCTTTTCTGGACAGCCAGGGAAGGACACGCATCTTAAAACTCTGGGATCAGACAATTAGTGAAGACGCCCGGCGCAGACCCTTTGATTTCCCATACGGCTCCGAGTATACCAGTCAGGACATCAATCAGGCGCTCTCCTCCGACAATCCGCTGACACTCGTCCCAACCGTAGATGAAACAGGACATGGTACTGCTGTTGCAGGAATTGCTGCCGGTTCCCCCAGTCCTGCCAACGAATTTGCCGGAGCCGCACCTGGCTCAGAACTGGTTGTTGTAAAATTAAAAGAAGCAAAACAATACTTAAAAGACCTCTATCTGATTTCCGGGAATAGTCCTGCTTTTGCTGAAAATGATATTCTGACTGCACTCTCCTACCTCACACACATCAGTGAACAGGAACAGAAACCTATGATTCTCTGTCTTGCACTGGGGTCGAATCAAGGCGGTCATACCGGCAGTCAGCCTTTAGAAGTTACGCTGAACCGGTTCTCTCAATTCAGAGGGCTTACCCCTGTGATTCCCTGCGGCAATGAATCCGGGAAGGCACACCATTTTTACGGGGTATCCGGGGAACAATCCCCTCCGACAACCGTCGAAATCCTGGTTCCGGAAGGCAGCCGCGGCTTTAGCTGTGAACTTTGGGGACAGGTACCGCAGATTTTCTCGGTTAGTTTCCGAACTCCCCTTGGAGAAATATATCCACGGATTCCCATAACACTTCAGGGAAATGATAAGGTCAGCTTTGTATTGGAAAATACCATTATCTACGTCAATTACGATCTTGCGCAGTCAACCTCCGGAAATCAACTGATTCTTATGCGTTTTGTGGCGCCTACGCCGGGAGTATGGACACTTAGTGTTTATCCCAACCGCCCTGGAAATCTGGATTATCATATGTGGCTTCCGATCACAGAATTTAATCAACCCGATGTCCGCTTCCTGAGCCCGAATCCTTACACAACGCTTACTACCCCCTCCCCTGCTGACAGTGCAATTTCTGTGGCCGCATATAACGCCGCAAACAACAGCCTTTTCATTCATTCCGGCAGAGGCTATACCGTAGCCGGAAGTATAAAACCCGATTTTGCCGCTCCAGGCGTGGACGTAACTGCTCCCGGTCCCGGTAATTCCTATATTACCTTTACCGGAACCAGTGCTTCTGCCGCAATTACCGCAGGAGCCTGTGCTCTTTTGACCGAATGGGGACTTCGGCGGAATCCTCCCCTCTATTTTACCACCCACCAGATTAAGATTTATCTGATCCGGGGCTGTGTCCAGACAAACCCGCTTTCTTATCCCAATCGGGAATGGGGATATGGAACATTGAATCTCTATCAGACGTTTCTTGCTCTGACAACTGCCACCTGACCTCCTGCTTCCATGCGGCACAAAAATTATTTAAATTTTTTTTCTGATTTTGTAACCCATTTGCCTTCAAAGACATAACTTAAAGTGTAAATAATAATTAATCTTTGGAGGATTTAACATGAGTGATTTAAGTGCTACAAATTGTGGATGCGGATGCGATAACGGATGTGGATGTGACAATGGATGCGGATGTGACAATGGCTGTGGTCTCTCCAATGGCCTCTTCGGCGGTAACAACTGCGGATGCAGCATTATCTGGATTCTGCTTCTGTTATCTTGCTGCGGCGGATGCGGCAATAACGGATCTGGTTGCGGCAACGGCTGGGGCAATGACAGCTGCCTGCTGATCATCCTGCTCCTGTTCTGCTGCGGAGGAAATGGCTGCTGCTAATAGCCAATAGCATTCCCCCAGGAGAGAGCTTTTCTCTCCTGGGGGGATTTAAAAACAGGATACACTTACAATATACTCATTATAAAATAGTTTCTAAAAATCTCTGAAGAACAACTGCACCTTCAACACGGTTTGAGGAATCCTGAGGTCTCAGTTTTCCCTGATCACCGACTATAATTTCTTTTTCAATCGCCCAACGCATTGCATCGATGGCAAACGTGCTTACAGATGCACCATCCTGAAACTTGCTCAAATCACCATTTCCGTTAATATCCGTCTTGCAATATTTTGCATAACGATACAACATCACAACCAGTTCTTCGCGTGAGATCATTTTCGAAGGTGCAAACAAACCTGTACCTTCATATCCAGTGACGATTCCCTGCTCACTCGCCCATACAACTGCATTTGTATAGAACTCATTTCTTCCTACATCCGTAAACTTTGCAGTGTATGTTACTTCCGGGCTTCCTTCCAATCGGTAAAGGATCACTGCAAGCTGTGCCCGTGACAATTCTGCTGCCGGTCCAAAGTGCGTTTTGTCCAGACCAGTCATAAGACCTTTCTCATATACATACTGCACATAAGGTTCAAACCAGTCTCCATCATTTACATCCACAAAGATATCTCTGACAGGTTCCGATTTTTCTGTCAATGCGTTCTGTGCATCTGTAAGTATCTGAACGGTCCGATCTACTTTGTCCTGATCTGCCTCTTCATCCGCCAGTACAGCCTTTGCTTCTGTAAGTGCCGCTTCAAATACTGCCCAGCTGTCTTCTGTATAGTTCTCTTTCTGATCCAAAGATACTGCATTGTCAATTGCTGCCTGTAATTCTGTTTTGTCTGCAATTTCTGAATGATTCTTATATGCAACCTTAATAACGCTGAAAGACATTGCAGGAACCAGATACTTCATAGTTCCGTCCTTTACCTCCTGGGTTGTTGTTTCAGGAGCAACTTTTTCATTTCCAATTGCATTGACATCATTTGCATTTCCGCTCAGACAGATAATCTCTGCTTTCTGATCTGCTACGCCCGGATAAGTAAGCTTGATATCCTTTGCATAGTCATCATGATTTACCAGTTTCAGGTAAATATACTTGTCATCCTTGGATGCTACCTGATAAATATCATTCTGATATGGTCTTAAGTTTCCAACAAAGTCCTGACTCTTATCTACTGTAGCACTGGTATATCCAGCCTCCAGTTTACCGTTGATGCCGTAGTTTACAGTAACATTCATCTCTTCGTTATTATTGATTTTCTTAAATCCGTAGCTGAAATTATTTCCAATCGGAGCGCGTCCAACATCTGTTCTGGCACGTTCCATAACAGTCTTTGTATTACCCCAGCCGCCCATATTATACCAATAATAATTCTCAGAATCTTTTGCTCCCACACCGATCAGGAAGCCTTCATTTCCACCTGTTTTTACCACAGTTATTTCAACTTTATAATTGTACCATTCCGGATTATTGGCTGCCTCCGGAAGCCATACTGCATTCATACCGCTTCCCTGTAAAAGGGTCAGCTTACCATCTGCAATCGTAAATCCGGCGGTGGAACCAGGGAAGGTCTCCCATTTCATGCCGCCTGCTCCATTTTCACTGAAGTCGTCATCCAGCAATACAGTTCCGTCTTCTCTGGTCACTTTGATGTGTGTTGCATAACCTTCCGTAGCCCAGGTACCGATAATCGGAGCACCGATATTCTGTGTATAGTTCTCTCCAGCTTTCTCAAGTGCTGTATTTACAATCTGCGTTCCATAATTATTGGAGAACATCTGCTGTACATAATAGTTTGGTGTTGCAAAACTATCATATTCATCAAAATGAATCATATTCTGTGTCCAGTTTGTACTTCCAATTTTCTCTAACAACGGAGCATAAGAAGCGTGACGTACAATATCACCGTTTCTCTCAACACCTGTCATATACGCTGCATCACAGATTGCAGACTCCAGATTATTATTTCTGGAACCCAGATGGGTTGCATATTCTCCCAGGAATACATTGCTTCCGCCATTGTCCAGTCTGTTGTAATAATCATAACGGTCATCTTTATTTAACATAAATTCTTTACTCTGGTAATAATGCTCATCTACCAGTGTTTCACCTGCATCTTTTTCGTTCAGCCAATCCCACGCAGTCTGATAGCTGTTATCTTCTGCTGCCGGACCCGCGGAAGAAATAATCGTAATTTCTCTGCCCGGATAATGTTCTTCCACATAAGCTTCTACGTAATCTTTGATATATTCAAAGTTATTGAGATACTTGCTTCCCCAGTTTTCATTGCCGATACCGACATAATTCAGATGAAACGGCTCTTCATGTCCGTTCTCCACACGTTTCGACGCCCACTCTTTCTGCGTCGCATCCGCACTGTCCGGATCACCCCAACAATAATCAATCAGATGTGTTGCATGTTGTGCAAATTTATCCAATTCTGCTCCGGATGCTGCCGGTGCCCTGTCTCCGTTTGCAAACTGACAGAACACACCTGCGCTCAAAATCGGGAATGGCTCAGCACCCATATCCTCACAAAGCTGCAGGATCTCATGATAACCAAATCCGAAGGACTGCATATAACTATATGTACTGGTATAACTTCCATTGTCGCTTGCCCAGTGGTTTGCAATCGCCTTTCTCTCTTCCAGCGGACCTACGGACCACTCCCAGTTATAATAACTTTCTCTTCCGGAGTTACCTTCGATGATACATCCTCCCGGAAAGCGTATAAAGCTTGGATTGAGTGCCAGCAGCTTTTCTGCCAGATCTTTTCGGATACCCTTTCCATATGCATAGTTTTTATTTCCATATCCATAGGTGTCCTGAGAACTTAAGGATACCATATCCATATTCAGAATGTCTGTTTCTTTTGCACCGCTGATTGTAAGCTTGATTCTTCCCTTTTCTGTTTTTGTTCCAGTGAGGACTGCCTCTGCTTTCTGCCATGTTCCGTCATTTACCAGAGAAATCTCTTTTTCTCCTGTCAGTGCCTCTCCCTTTGCATTCACCACCTGAACCTTCAATGTTCCTGTATAGGAATCATCCGCTTTTGTCCAGATTGAGAAATCATAAGCCTGATCTTTTGTAATCGGCATCGCTTCGGAATTCGGATTGTTCATCGGTGCAAAACCACCGTTTGTCAATACCATGTTCCCGGTAATAACTGCATAATTTGTATTATTCTCATTCATGTATACAGCCGGATCCTGCTTCACAGTAAAGTTTGCGTCATGATCACTGACCCAGTGCAGTTTCCAGGAGTACTCATTTCCTCTTCCTCTTTCTTCAATACTTACTACGTTAAAATAAGTCTCAAAGGAATTGTTTTTTACCATCTCAGGATTCAGACCACCATCAGCTGCACTGTTAATATCTTCAAAGAAAAGTCCAATCATCTCCTGACTGATTTCAACGCCCTCGTTCTTCGCATCTACGATCATCGAATATGTAGTTTCTCCTGCCGGCATAACTTTTATCTCTATGGATTTTTCGACAGTCACTGTCTCGTAGGACAGGATTGCCGTCATGGTAACCGTAGTCTCCTCACCCGGATCTGTGATTGTTCCGCTGTTTGAGATCACTGCAGGATTGCTGCTTGTCCAGTTCACCTGAACCATTCCATTCATTGCTGAATCTGCAAGTGTCAGTTCTGAGACAAAATTGCAGTTTACCATCCCGCCTGTCACTTCCGGAATTGAAATTTCAGCTTTCGCTTTTTCCAATATATCCGAAGCATCCATTCCTTCCAGATATAATTCTGAGATCTCATCATCCGCTAAGGCCCTTGTATATACCTGAAGATCTTTTATCCCGCCTTTATAAAACATATCCGGATAAGGGGATTTTCCAATATAAGACAACAAATCACTTCCAAAGTCTGCAAGGGAACACTGCGTTTCATAGGTCTTATATTTTTCTCCGTCCAGATATCCTGTAATACTGTTTTCTGTCAGAACTACCGTGTAGAGTGCCCACTGATCACCTGTCACAAAACTATCCGATGCATTATTGGTTGCTCCCGGACCTACTTCTGTAAGGTACGGAGCAGATTCATTTACTGTATTGGTAAGCACTGCCTTCATCACACGGCTTGGATTCTGCGGATTCAACAGAAAATAGCTGGTGGGGACGCCATTGCTATTCGCATCGGTTCCGATGTAAAATCCAGTATAGTTACCTGCACCTGTCTCATTCTTCATCCAGATAGAGACAGTCAGTTCTTTCTGACCGTCAAACAGACCTTTTGGAAGTTCCACATAACCGGCACCGCTTCCATTTGCACCACCCGGCAATGTCAGTATACCATCGGCTGCTGTCAGTCCATTCCCCTTTGCAGCCGCATGATTTTCATTACCGGAAACATCCGGAATCTCTGTACCATCTGTGACGCCTCCGCTTAATCCACTGAAATCATAGTGAACCAGCATGTCACCGTTCTCTTCACTGACTTCTGCCTGTGCATAAACCGACATAGCCGATACCGTCATACACATGGTCAAAAAGAAAGCCGCAAGCTTTCTTCCTGTACTTTTCCACCTCTTCATACACGTTACCTCTTTTCTTCCTTTTTTATGGCAGTATTATACATAATTACCATAACAGCCGTCAATACACTGTGCACTTTTTCACGAAACTCCTTTGAATATTCAACATTTTTCGTAAAATATAATACTTTTTCATTCCAAAAGGAGCAGGATATCGTTATTTATAATACAATCCCCTGCTCCTGCACATTTAAATGATGCTGGGGTCAAAAGGTATTTTGCCCACTATGATACACGAAATCTATCAGTTGCCCTGTCTCTTTTCCTGATACCAATTACCATGAGACTTTGCGTCCACTCTTTTTTTTCTTCCTTCTTTCTTTTTCAGGCATTCCAGATCAACTTCATAAATGGCATTCTCTTCTTTTACCAGTTTTATTTTTTCTTCTTTCATAAAAAGCGTGACATTTCCTTTTTATTTTATCATATGCGCCTGGAGCCCGAATGAAAATACTGGCACAAAAATCGAATCAAAAAAACAAACGGCCTGCCTGCCGTTCATACTTTCCTATACCCGGGCATATAATAAACAGAAAACCTGCGAGGGATCATAAACCATATGGACGAACCACAAGAGCCAAAAATGACCCCCTTTGACCAGATGCTAAGTGATGATAACCTTCAATTGCTGAAAGCCTCTATTCCATATGCCCCGCTGCAGATGCAGGGGGTTCTTTCCATCTTCGCAAAGCTCAAAGAATTGCAGCATGTATGCTCAATCTCCAGAAGACCTCCTGCCATGCGCATGATGTCTCAGGAATCAGGAACAGCACTTCCCGAAATGCTTCAGGATATCGGTCGTTATGCCAACGGCAATATGAAAGAAACTTTTGAAAGCCTATCCAATACCTTTGCTATGATGGAAATGTTTCAAACTTTACAGGCAACGGGCGCTTTGCAAAACTATAACCAGGAAGGAGATGCAGATCATGAATCAATGGATGGATAATCCAAAACTCGCCGGAATTGACCCGGCAAAACTCGCCATGCTACAATCCATGGCCGCCCAGGGAAGCAGCAAAAACCAAAACGAGCTCCTCCCGTTCCTGATGGCAGCCGCCACTAATTCCCAGAAAAGCGGAATGCAGTTCACACCTCAGGAAATGGACGCTATTATTGAAGTCTTAAAAAAAGGGAAATCTCAGGAAGAAGTTTCTAAAATCAACCAAATGATGAACATTATGAGAATGATGAAGAAGTAGGTACTTGGCGAACGGACGGAAAAGCTGGCGGGGTGCGGGGGCAGGGCAAAGGGATTTGCGCTGACTTCGGAGTGCGCCCGAAGATCCACTTGCTGTGAACACTTAGTGAAGAGCCC
>UQAW01000013.1 GCA_900539175.1 uncultured Lachnospiraceae bacterium | reverse complement strand
CCGTCCAATGTCCATGACTCGCCGCATGCAAGCATGCGCTCCTCATGGCCGCTGTACGGGACTTTCATAGTAAACGGACATGTCTGCTGTCCGAGACTTTTATAGCAAAAAGAAAAGCGCCTGAAAAGGGCGCTGTCAAAAAACACAGCAAAATAGACTTGCTGTGAAAGTCCCTAGTTTTGTTTACAGACAGGATGGTTACGAACTGTCTTATTTAATTTTTCTGTAAACTCGCTTATAACAATGTTCGAACATGCAACCGACAAATCTTCTTACACAGATTTATCGTATTTTCGTTTACCCTACGAGAGTATAACAGATTTGGATGGAGTTGGCAAGACAAATCTAAAAACATTCGAAATCCGCCCTGTTCGGACTGCTTTTTCATGCAAGTATGAAATGCATAACTTTCTGCCTCTGATATCATACCATAGTGGTAAGGAAAAAGATGAAACTGAATATTGCCAACATACAGCAGCAAGGAAATGGATTTGCAGCGCTAGTTTTGTGCCTCTGCAGACCTGTTATAAGCACTTGATCGAAAGAGCCCCCGCTTTTACAGACAAAATCTGGTTGTCCAAACCAGATTTTGTCTGTAAAAGCGGGGGCTCTTTCGATTTAGTGCTTGTTAAGGTCGAAGCCCGCACAAAAACCAGCGCAGCAAATCCATTTCCTTGCTGCGTCCGTCCTGACATCAATTCAACAGAAAATTAATAAGCCCGTCCCCAGTAAACCATTTTCTTTGCAGGCTTACCACAGCAGACACAGACATCGCTGAGCTGTTCCTGCTCAAACGGAATACAACGGCTGGTGGCAGCGGTTTCCTCTTTGATTTTGTCCTCACATTCCTGACAGCCGCACCACATTGCCCGAATGAAACCAGGTTTTTCATTGATCGTGGTTTTAAAATCTTCGTAGGTGGTGACGTCATAGGTATGCTCATTGCGATGCTCCAGAGCATGGGTGTACATGTCATTCTGGATGTTTTCCAGAAGTTCTGCGGCTTTTGCAGGAATTTCTTCGATAGGAACAATGAATTTCTCACGGGTATCGCGGCGTACCAGAACAGCCTGGTTCTTCTCGATATCCTTCGGTCCCAATTCAATACGAAGCGGGATTCCGCGCATTTCCTGTTCGGAGAACTTCCAGCCCGGACTCTTCTCAGAATCATCGATTTTTACACGGATTTCAGAAGCTTTCAGGGACGCGAGAACTTCCTGTGCCTTGTCCAGAACACCTGCAGCATCCTGACGAATCGGGATAATCATGACCTGAACAGGAGCAATCCGAGGCGGCAGTTTTAATCCGCTGTTGTCTCCATGTACCATGATAATTGCACCAATCATACGGGTGGTCATACCCCAGGAGGTCTGGTGCACGTATTTTAACGTATTATCTTTATCCGTATACTGAATATCAAATGCCTTGGCGAATCCGTCACCAAAGTTGTGGCTGGTACCGGACTGCAGTGCCTTGCCGTCATGCATCAGAGATTCGATGGTGTAGGTCGCTTCTGCACCGGCAAATTTTTCTTTATCTGTCTTGCGGCCTTTGATTACCGGGATTGCCAGAACTTCCTCACAGAAGTTTGCGTAGACATTTAACATCTGAATGGTACGTGCTTTGGCTTCTTCAGCGGTAGCGTGGGCAGTGTGACCTTCCTGCCATAAGAATTCTCTGGAACGCAGGAAAGGACGAGTTGTCTTTTCCCAACGGACGACGGAGCACCACTGGTTAAATACCTTTGGCAGATCTCTGTGAGAGTGGATTTCTTTGGAGTACAGATCACAGAAGAGCGTTTCAGAGGTAGGTCTGACGCAGAGACGTTCCTGTAAAGGTTCGGAACCGCCATATGTTACCCATGCAGCTTCCGGTGCAAAACCCTCTACATGATCTTTTTCTTTTTGCAGAAGACTTTCCGGAATAAACATTGGAAGGTAAACATTCTCAACACCGGTTTCTTTAAAGCGGCGGTCCAGTTCATGCTGGATATTTTCCCAGATTGCATAACCGGCCGGTTTGATTACCATACAACCTTTGACGCTGGTGTAATCTACCAGATCTGATTTTAATACAATATCTGTGTACCATTGCGCGAAATCATCCTCCATAGAAGTGATCGCTTCGACGAGTTTCTTTTCCTTTGCCATATCATATCTCCTTTTACATAAAATGAAATAAAAAAGCTACCGCATCCCGTAAAAGGGACCGATAGCAGTTCTTTCGGTGGTACCACCCTGATTAGCCATGAAAACAAGAATGCTCCGGATTTTCCGGAAGTCAGAAGTCTGTCAATGACTCTCTCTTTTGCCTTAACGCAGCAATACGTTCTGCTTTCGCAGACAACTCCGAGGCAGGTTCCATACAGTCCGCACAGGAATCTTTCACCGATTGATCCCCTCTCTTTGGATTGTCGTGTATGTACTAACCCTCTTCAACGCCAATTTTTATATTTTTTTCATTTTATGATATCCGCAGTCTTTTGTCAAGATAAGAGTAAAAATGTTACTTTTTTATTCAGATAACGGACAGATATCATGCAGGCGTGAGCGTGTCTGGCACTTTTATTCATTTTAAAATATAAAGATTTGAAAAATTGGGTAAAATAGGTTAAAATAGTAAAAAGAGTAAAAAAAGGAATTCTTTTATTGGATAAGATCTCAGAGTAAAAGGAATCTTTATGACAGAGATGCTGTGTTGCTGATCTTATTTGGAATTATTGGAGGAAATTATATTGAAACTGAAAATGCCAGCAAGTGTAGATATCATTATAGACAGTCTACAGGCGAACGGATATGAAGCATATGCGGTAGGAGGCTGTGTCAGGGATTCTATCCTGGGACGGGATCCGGATGACTGGGATATCACGACCTCTGCTACACCCTGGGAGGTGAAAGCGGTATTTGGACGCACCGTGGATACCGGACTTCAGCATGGGACTGTGACGGTTCTTCTTGGAAACCATGCTCATGAAGTGACAACTTATCGCATCGATGGTGATTATGAGGACGGCAGACATCCGAAGGATGTGACATTCACAGCATCTTTGGAAGAGGATCTGAAGCGCAGAGATTTTACGATTAATGCGATGGCCTACAATGATAAGAGCGGATTGATAGATTTATACGGTGGAGTAGATGATATTCAGCGGGGGTGCATCCGGTGTGTGGGAAATGCAGAAGAAAGATTTGGGGAGGACGCCCTTCGGATTCTGCGGGCCCTTCGGTTTTCCGCTCAGCTTGGATTTGGGATCGAGCAGGATACCTATGATGCAATCTGCAAACTTGCGCAGACCCTTGAGAAAATCAGTGCAGAGCGGATTGCAGCGGAACTTACAAAACTTTTACTATCGGAACGTCCGGAATATATACAGCATCTTTATGAGACGGGAATAACAAAGGTTATATTGCCGGAGTTTGATCCGATGATTGAGACATCCCAGAATAACCCTCATCACTGTTATACAGTAGGAAGACATACGCTGGAAAGTCTCAAATATATTCCGGCGGATAAGGTACTTCGGTTTACGATGCTTCTTCATGATATTGGGAAACCAAACTGCCGTACTACCGATGAGGATGGGATTGATCACTTTAAAGGGCATGCTGTGGAAGGGATGGAGATGGCCCGTGATATTCTAAGGCGTCTGAAATTTGATAATGACACGATTTATCAGGTTACAAATTTGATCAAATGGCATGACTGCCGTATGGCGCCTGAGATGAAGACGGTGCGGAAGGTGTTGAATAAAATCGGTCCCGATCTTTTTGAGAAACTTCTTTTGATACAATATGCAGATACGATGGCTCAGAGTGGTTATTGCCGCAAGGAAAAACTTCAGAGAATCAAGGAGGTTGAATCCTGTTTTCAACAAATCATAGAGGAAAATCAATGCATTTCTCTGAAAAGTCTGGAAATTACCGGTCAGGATCTGATTGCACTGGGGATGCGCCCAGGTCCCGGAATCGGGGAAGTTTTAAATCAGGCCCTTGAACAGGTGCTTGAAGATCCGGAAAGAAACCGTCAGGATTATCTTCTGGAATATGTGAAAACGATCATTGAAGATAAAATTTGACGGCATTATGATAAAAAAGTTAAAGTTAGGAAGAAAAAATAGTTGACTTTTAAGCGAGAAATCTGTTAACATACGATATGTCGAGTGGCCAGGAGCGTAAATCCAGATTAGGGTTTGCGCTTTTTTTTATTCCATCTATTAACAGGAGGTCGTTATGAACGAAAAAGAATCAAAAAACAAGATGGGGACAATGCCGGTGAATCGACTGATGTTGTCTATGGGAATACCGATGATTTTATCTATGGTATTGCAGGCGGTATATAATATCGTTGACAGCGCATTTGTCTCTAACATGGAAGGAACAGGAGAGTCGGCTTTGAATGCGCTGACATTGGCATTTCCGGTTCAGATGTTGATGGTTGCCATTGGGATTGGTACAGGAGTCGGCGCAAATGCCTTATTGGCAAAAAGTCTTGGACAGGGAAATAAGGAAAAGGCAAGCAGGACTGCCGGAAATGCAGTGTTTTTAGCAATTATCATTTATATTGCATTTCTGCTGTTTGGAATCTTTGGGGTGCATGTCTACATAGATTCTCAGACATCGAACCAAATGATTTTGGAAATGGCGGTCGATTATTTAAAGATATGTTGCATTGCTTCTTTCGGAATTGTGTTCTTTTCTATCTATGAAAAGCTTTTACAGGCAACAGGACGTTCGCTGTATTCCACGATTGCGCAGGTGACGGGTGCCGTAATCAATATAATTTTAGATCCGATTTTGATTTACGGGTATTTGGGTTTTCCGAAGTGGGGAGTAAAGGGTGCTGCTTATGCAACTGTGATCGGACAGATTGCTTCTTTTCTTCTGGCGCTTTTGTTTCATTTAAAATATAATAAAGAGATTTCCAATAAGATGAAATATGGGAAACCATCAGCAAAGATTATCGGGGAAATCTATGCCATTGGATTGCCCGCCATTATCGCACAGGCGCTCATGTCTGTGATGACATATGGGCTCAATATTATTTTTGGAACAATTGATGAAACCGTTGTGACTGCTTATGGTCTGTATTATAAAATCCAGCAGTTTATTCTTTTTGCCGCATTCGGACTGAGGGATGCCATCACACCAATTGTTTCTTTTAACCATGGAATGAGAAGTAAGTCGAGGGTTAAGGATGGTATCAAGTATGGAATGGGGTACACACTTGTTATCATGGTGATTGGGTTGCTGATGTTAGAGCTTTTTGCCAAACCCTTGTCAGCAATATTCGGGCTTTCGGGGGAGACACAGAGTTTGTGTATCAGCGCAATGAGAGTCGTATCCATCAGCTTTTTATTTGCAGGCGCTAATATTGCATATCAGGGGATCTTTCAAGCTTTGGACAGCGGTATACAATCTCTGGTAATCTCGGTCTGCAGACAATTCCTCTTCGTGCTGCCGGTTGCCTGGGGATTTTCACTTATTGCAAGACAGTCCGCAAGTTGGACCTGGCTGATATGGATTACATTCCCGATTGCTGAGTTTGTGTCTGTTATGATAGCCAGTGTTTTTATGGGGAGAATTAACAAAAATAAGATTGTTGTATTAGAAGAGTAAACGGAGATGTCTGCGTCAGCAGACATCTCCGTTTACCATGGTAGAATTTAACAAGAAAGCGGCAGACGGATCAGGAAAGTTGCCCCGCCGCCCAAAGTGTCTTCAATCCAAATCTTACCTTTGTGAAGCTTTATGATTTCGTGTGCAATACAAAGTCCCAGACCAAAATGTGTTTTATCCTCATGAGAAGTATCGGCCCGGTAGAAGCGTTCGAAAACAAGTGGCTTTAGCTCGGCAGGAATTCCGGGACCGTTGTCGGCTACAAGGAGTTGAAAGTAGTTTCTTTCCGCAGACAGGGAAAGCCGTACACTGCCGCCGCAGGGGGTATAGCTGAAAGCGTTATCCAGAAGGATGGAGAGTACCTGAGCGATACGTTCCCCATCGCATCTACAGGGAGGAACTTCCAGATCTGGCAGCTCGATAGAAAGCGTCAGCCCCTTTTGGTTTGCGATGGTTTCATATTTTTCATATGTCTGTAAAAGCAGGGTATCCAGTTCCGTCTGTTTTGGATGAATGCTCCAGGAATCATTGTCCGCATTAGCGAGAGAGAGCATGTCTCCAATCAGTCTGGTCATGTGTTCACCTTCTGATTGAATGATATCAAAAAACATTTGTGCATCTTTTTTATCTGCAATTTTCATGGCAGAAAGACTGGTCAGCATCACGGTAAGGGGAGAACGAAGTTCGTGGGAAGCAGAGGCGATAAATTGCATCTGTTTTTCTTTGCTTTCACGGATGGGCTGTATCATTCGGGCAGTAAAGAACCAGGAAAAGACGGTCAAAAGTAAAATAGCGATAATGTCAATCACCAGAAAGAGAAGACGTTGCTGCAGGATATTCAGCTGTTCCCTGTCCAGACAGTATAAAGCAACAACGGACAACACACTATGTTCGCCTGGCAGCAGAGCAGCAGAAGCATAATAGTCTTTGCCGTCCAGGCCCTGTAAAGGGAATTCTGCGTGTTGTAACAGCAGATTTCCGGTATCTGTTTCAGAAAGAGCAATTCCATGTTGTGTCTGTGCAGTATCCACAGCCTGTTCCTGTATTTTTTTTAAATTCAGGTCCTGATTCAAGACATCAAAATAAAGGGGCTGACCGTTGTCGTGGATACTGATAGTTATATGATATCCGGCTTCCATCTGATGAATCCAGTGATGGGAAATCGTGGTTTGATTTTCCAGATGACTTAGTAGGGAATTGATATTATTCTGAAAAGAAGAATAACTGTTTCGGGCGTTTCCGTTTTCTGAGATATACAGGCAGACACAGGAAAGAATCACCAGAATCAGACCAGTCACCAGAGTACAGAAAAAAGTCATCTGTAGATGTAGTTTCTTAAACATTCGTATCCTCCAGGCAGTAGCCTACTCCACGGATCGTTTTCAGACAGAGACGGCTTCCTGCACTTGTCAGACGCCGGCGCAGAAAGTGGATATAATTATCCAGATTGCCTTCTTCCACCCCTGCATCTGGTCCCCATACGCGGGAAAGTATCGTAAGCCGGGGCAGGGTCTGTCCTCCATTTCTCAAAAATAGTCCCAAAAGTTCCCCCTCCCGTTTGGAAAGAGAACAGACCTTCGGGCCGCAGGTCAATTCCCGGAGAGCCGTGTCGTAAGAGATATCTCCAAAATGTAAAAGCTGGCTGTTTTTCCACTTCTGAGGCCGGCGGAAGATGCAGCGGATTCGTGCCGTCAATTCTTCAAATGCAAAAGGCTTCACAATATAATCATCGGCTCCGCAGTCCAGTCCAATAATTCTATCCTGAAGTTCTCCCAGGGCTGTGATTAAGATAATCGGAGTGGAAATGTTCAGACGGCGTGTGCTGCGAAGAACAGTAATACCATCCATCCGGGGAAGCATACGATCCAGAAGAATCAGATCGTGAGCCTCTTCTTTTATAAAATGAAGACCATCCTCACCATTATGACAGATGTCCAGCTCAAAACCTTCCGCTTTTAATTGGTAGGAGAGAGAGGTGCAAAGTTCTATGTTATCTTCTATCAGTAATATACGCATGTCGGTAATTCCTTTCAGAGTAATTTGTCTGGAGCGTGTCTGAAAACTCATTCCCGCAATCTGCACGCTCTGCTTTGCGTAGGATTTGCCCAAAATTCGGGCTGTTTTTTAAATCCGATATCATTTTATCATAAATACCTCTAAAGTTTCTCTAAAATTACCTGGAAAAAGTGTCCTTATGTGAAGATTTTGTGTTTTTTGAGGTTTAGAGAAAATTTAGAGGAACTGATGCTATGCTATAAAAAATCAGGTGATCACAAAGCTAAAAACTAACTCACCAAGAGATTTGCAATCATCGAGATAAAAACAAAGAGGAGGAAATCAATGAATTCGATTGTAAAAAAAATTCTGGGACTTTCCCTGACTGCAGCTTTGTTAGGAACGGGGTTTGCAGGATGTAAAGATGATACATCGGAAGGAACATCTGCGGATAAAGCCATGGGAAGATATCTGGAGGAGGAAGCTGCAACGCCGGAAGGAATTGTGGGCGTGATGGATATGAGGAAACTGGAGGATGGAAGAATCCGGCTTCTGGGAATGGAGGAATCCGGATTTTTTCAAATCTGGGATTCCAGGGATGAGGGAACTACCTGGGAGAAGGCAGTGGAACTGACGAAGGATACCTTTGGAGATGAGAATGAGGTGTGGCTAAGTGCGGGAGCAATAGCACCGTCAGGAGAAGGATTTTTGATCGGTTATGATCTGGATGCTTCTTCTGCTACGCATTATTATCATGTGACGGAGCAGGGAAACATTCAGGAAGTCAGTCTTGATCTTGGAAAAATAGAATTAGAAGAAGGAGAAAGTTTTGTATACCAGACTTCGGAGAAAGCTGCCTCGAATGAAATAGATTTGTCAGATGGGGATGCCTTATCTGATAGTAGTGCTTCAGAAGAGAACTTCAGTGATGAGGGGAATGCATTTTCCATGCCAATCCAGGATATGAGTAATAATTTAATGAAGGTGAAGTATTCGGATGATGGAAAAGTATTCGGAAGTGATAGTAATGGAAAGATTCTTCGAATCAATCCGCAGACAGGAGAAATCGAACAAGATTTTGGAAGTGAGGTGCAGAGTTTTGGGATCGCCGGAAAAACGTTGATTGCGACAGATTATTCCGGAAATACCAGTTTTTACGATACGGTGACAGGTGAGCCGATACAGCAGGATGAGGTTCTGGCTGAGGCACTGAAAGGGAAGCTGTCAGAGATGAACTTCGTTACTTTCGGCAGTGATCAGGTACTGTTTCATACAGGAGATGAGGAAAATTCTCTGTATTATTGCGACAGCACAGGATTGTATCGGCATATTTGGGGCGGTTCCGTACAGGAATTGTTGATTGATGGTGTCATGAATTCGCTGGGGAACCCTGACAGTGAACGGAAGGCCATGGTTCCCCTTGAAAACAATGCATTTCTGATAGCGACTGTACAGTCGGATGAGGTTGTAAAGTTATTAAAATATACGTATTCTAAGGATATCCCAAGCAGGCCGAGCAAAGAATTGAAGATATATTCTTTATATGATAACGCAGAAGTGAGACAGGCGATTTCCATGTTCCAGAAAGAGAATAGTGACTATTACGTATCTCTGGAAACCGGAATAACCGGAGAGGATGGAGTTACCGTATCAGATGCCTTGAAAACTCTGAACACGGATATTATGGCAGGGAAGGGACCGGATATCCTGATTATGGACGGGATGTCCATTCAATCCTACCGGGAAAAAGGACTCTTGTCTGATCTGTCAGATGTATTGGACGCGCTTGAGAAAGGCGATGGATGTTTTGAAAATATTGCCAATACTTATGCGGATGATGGAAAAGTATTTGCGATTCCATCCAGATTCACAATTCCCGTTATTCAGGCTGATGCAGATACGATGAATGCGGTTTCCGATTTGAAGTGTTTTGCGGATCGTGTGGAACAGCTTCGGAAAGAGGACGCACAGGTTGCGGGAATTGTGAAATCAGACGCTCCTGAGACATTGGCAGAGAAACTTTATCAGAGCTATTCCCCCGCTATACAAAAGGAGGACGGAACTTTGAATGAGGAGAAGGTCCGGGAGTTTTATACACAGCTTCTGAGAATCTATAAGACGGGCAGCTACGATTATGAAGATCAGACAGCTGTAAGTTACAGCGTTATCGGAATGGGAGGAACTGTTGGTTCTAAATTCTCAGGAATTTCCGAAGAGGTGATGGAACTGCTTGGAGGCAAAGCTTTAAAAGTGAATGTTGGAAGTATGGGAAGTATTATGGATTATTGTCAGGTGCTTTCCGTAAACGGTAAAATGGAGAAGCTGGATTTCGGATTGATGCAGTTGGCAGGAAAAAAGGTGTATTGCCCATCTGCAATTTTAGGAATCAACAGCAAGAGCAGTAAAGCAGAGGATGCCAAGAAGTTTGTAAGCTATGTTCTTGGAGAGGAGGTACAGTCTTTAAATCAGGGAAGTGGTTTTCCGATTAATAAGACTGCATTTGACGCATCGACGGTGGATCAATCGAATGGAGAAATCATAATGAGTCTGGTTAACAGTGATATGTTTACCGGAGAAATGGTCGAATTGAATATATATTGGCCGGAAGTATCTGCGTTTGATCGCTTGAAAGAACAGATAGAGAGTCTGGACACTTCCATGCTTACAGATGATATCATCTGGTCAGCGGTAAAAGAGCAGGCTGTGAAATGCCTGGAAGGTGAAAGCTCTGTGGACGATGCAGTAAACACACTTATCCAGAAGGTAAATCTTTATCTGGCGGAATAGGAATAGGTGTATGAAACAGATTCAGGGAAAATACAGGAAAGGAGAGCTGGCAGGGCTGTTGTTCGTCCTGCCAAGCTTTTTAGGAACGGCAGCATTTTTGCTGCTTCCGTTTCTGGATGTTATATGCCGTTCGTTTCAGGAGGCCGTAAGCAGAAGATGGGTCGGATTGAATAATTATCGGATGATTTTTAAAAATCCCGCTTTTTTATTGGCCGGGAAAAATACCATACGGTTTACGTTGGTTTGTATACCGCTTTTGCTGGTACTCTCATTATTTATAGCAGTTTTTCTGCAGCGTCAGGCGATATTCGGCAGTTTTTTAAAAAGTGCATTTCTGGTTCCCATGGCAATTCCTGTGGCGTCCGTGGTGCTTTTGTGGCGGTTTTTGTTTTTGAATCAGGGACTGCTAAATGGAGTACTTGCTGGATTCCATATACAGGGGCAGGACTGGATGAATTCAAAATATGCTTTTTGGGTATTAGTGTTCAGTTATCTGTGGAAGAATCTGGGATATAACGTTGTGCTGTGGATTGCAGGGCTTTCCGGCATTTCACAGAATATCTATGAGGCAGCCAGAGTGGACGGAGCCGGAGGGTGGAAATGTTTTGTCAGCATTACATTGCCGAACCTTTTGCCTTCTTTGTATACCATCAGTGTGCTTTCCTTTCTGAATTCTTTTAAGGTATTCCGGGAGGCCTATCTGATCGCGGGTGATTATCCGCAGGAGAGTATGTATCTGATGCAGCATCTGTTCAATAACTGGTTTCGAAATCTGGATCTGGATAAGATGGCTGCGGCTGCTGTGATCAATGGAGTAATGCTCTTTATCCTCATTATGCTTCTGCAGAAAGCGTGGGATGTAAAGGAGGAGGTATGAAAAAATACATAGGGATAGGCATTTTGCTGATTCCGGCATTCCTGGCATGTTATCCTATCTTTTTTTTACTTACCGGATCGTTGATGGGTGCGGGTGAGTTGAAAGAAGATTTGTCTCCGGTGTTGTCCGGAGGTGCGGGTTATATTAAGTGGAATTTTTTACCTGTTTATCCGACTCTGCGGTCCTGGGTCTGTCTTTTGCTGGATACGCCGGAGGTATTTGTGATGTTCTGGAATTCTGTAAAGATGACGGCGGCAATTCTGGCGGGGCAGTTTCTGGTCGGAGTTCCCGCAGCATGGGGATTTGCCAAATTTCGGTTTCCCATAAAAAAGGTGCTATTCACAATTTATATTATACTGATGCTGATGCCTTTTCAGGTATTGATGCTTTCCGAATATCTGGTATTTGACAGGCTTCATCTGCTGAATACTCCATGGAGTGTTATTTTGCCGGCGATATTTTCCACCTTTCCAATCTTCATTATGTATCGGTTTTTCTGCGGAGTGCCAGATGCCATTATTGAGTCGGCAAAGCTGGATGGCGCCGGAAATATACAGATTTTTCTGCGGATTGGTATTCCCCTTGGATCAGGGGGAATTGTGTCTGCCATGGTGCTGGGTTTTCTGGAATATTGGAATCTGATTGAGCAGCCGCTTACTTTTTTAAAGGACAAATCGCTGTGGCCGATGTCTTTGTTCTTGCCTGATATTGATTTGTCAAAGGCAGGGTTTGCCTTTGCGGCATCCGTTATGACGCTGCTCCCTTCCTTTTTTGTCTTTCTTGCGGGACAGGATTATCTGGAACAGGGGATCGTAGCCGCGGCAGTAAAAGAATAGCGGGCAATCACGAATTTTGAAACCGGCTCCCGGAGAGTTTTGCAATTGCTTAACAAGAATAAACAGGAAAGGAATGGATAAAAGATATGAGAAAAAAAGTAATTCGTATGCTGGGAGCATTTCTGGCTCTGATGATGCTGTTCACGATGTTGTCCAGAGCGGCGGACAGTATAGGAATTCCGACGGTGGAAACCAGCACAATACAGAATATGGTAATTGCTCATAAAGTTACGGCACAGGGAAAGGTGGTACAGAATCGGGAGCAGGCAGTTTCCACGGAACCAAATCAGGTGGTGAAGGCAATTTATGTAAATGAGGGGCAGCAGGTGGAAGAGGGAGAGTTACTGTTTGAATTAGATATGGAAGAACTGAAAGAACAGATTCTTGCGGTAAAACAGGAACTTCAAAAGCAGGAGCTGCAAAGTGCAGACAATAAAAGTTCCCAGGAGACGGATGCAGCTTCGAAGGCACTTACCCGAAAACATACTGCCTCCAATTATACTCAGACGAAAGCCCAGGGGGATCGGGCTGTACAGAAGGCAAAGGAGGAGCTTGCGGCATCTAAGAAGGCATTGAAAGAATATACGGAACCGGATGGTGACTTTGGTGAGGACCGGGTGGAAAGAATACTTGGAAAAAACCTGGAAGAGAAGGAAAAAGAATTTCAAGAGGCGCAGAAAAACCGAGAAGATCTGGAAAAAGAGATAGAGAAGAAGGTTCAGGAGGCATTGGGCGGACGGACAGATCCAGATACGCAGGCGCCAGAAACCAATGGGAAGCAGGAAGGGACCGCATGTGATAATCTGGAGCGGCAACAGATGGAGGCTGAGCTGAGAAAACAGTATCAGAGTGCAGTGGAAACGGCAGAGGGGAAAGAGAATATTGCGAAGGAGGAGCGGGATGCGGCGGCGCAGGCTTTGGAGTCCTATCGACAGAATCGGGATACACAGGCTCAGAGTACCAGTCAAATCTCAAAGGAACAGCTTTTGCAGGCAGTGAAGGAAAAACAGGAGGCATATGACCAGGCAGTCATTCAGTGGGAAAGTGACCTGCAGTCCGCAGAGAATGCTCTGGAAGATGCAAATGTACCGGAAGCACAGAACAGTTCAGCGGATATTGCAGAAATAGAGCGGGAGCAGAAAGAACTGACGTTGGAAAAGCTGGAGAAATTAGAAATGATGGAGGGGAAAGTTACTTCGCCGGTAAAGGGGGTAGTGACAAAGGTGGTGCTGACTACCGGTGACAGGACACCAGACGGAACGGCGATTTTGTTGGCGGATTTGTCTTCCGGCAACAAATTTACGGCACAGATACCGTCAGATCAGGAGAAATATGTAGCCAGAAAAGATGAGGTCAGCCTGAAACCGGAAAACAACAAAGATAAGATCGAGGGACTGACTATTGACTCCATACGGGTAAATGAAGAGGATAAAAATATGTTGGATGTAACAATCAATCTTCCTACCGATCTGATGGAAATGGGAACGACGGCAGAGATGGAAGTGATGAAAAAATCCGAGACGTATAAAAGCTGTATTCCGTTGTCAGCCCTTCATTATGATAACAAACAGGCATATGTACTGGTAGTGGAAGAACGTGAGACCGTATTGGGAACGGAGCTGGCATCAAGACGTGTTGATGTAACGGTTGAAGATAAGAATGATCAATATGCCGCGCTGCAGGAAGGTGTCCTGACCAGTGACCAGAAAGTAATAAGCAGTTCGGACAAAACAGTAGAGCCGGGCGGCAGGATCCGCCTGGAGAAATGATGCGGCGGCAGGCGTCTTTGGGGGCTGTGTGTATGCTTACGCTGCTTTTACTCTATTTCTTTGCCAGGGGAATCCAGCTTGCAGATATACTCCGTGCTGCAGACAACAAGCTGACCTTAGCAAGCCGCGACGGGCTTACATCCTCCAGAGCCGGAGAACTTCTGAGTCAGGAGGAAGAGCAAAAGGAGCCGCTGTATCCTGTGTTCTGGGCAGAAGAAAAAGAGCAGCAGATTCAATATCAGGAGCTTGCAAAGACAGAAAACGTGAATGTGATTCAGGCGGCAGGAAATACCGGACTGCTGTTTCCGGAAGGGAATACCCTGGCAGCAGACGATATGTCCGGATGCCTGCTGGATGAGGAGACAGCCAAAAATCTGTTTGGTTACGGAACGGCCATCGGGCAGACCCTTGCCTATAACGGAAAAGAGTATGAGATACGTGGAATATTGAAAAAACAAAGAAAAGTCCTGTTAATTCGCTCATCACAGCATGGAGACGGGATGGCTGTACACCTGAACAGACTTACCGTACTGACCGGAAAGAGAGCCCCCGGAGAACTTACAGAAATTCTGAATGAACGGTACGGATTTTCCGGCATTCAGGAAGAGTGGAATCTTCTATATGGGATTGTCAGAGGAATTCTGCTGATGCTGCCGATGGCAGTCATGGTGACCTTGCTTAACTGGCTGTATGGAAATATGCGCCGAACTTCAGAGATACGAGTCCGGATTTTCTGGAAAGTATGTTTCTGGATCGTAATGATATCTACAGGCATCTGCCTGACCAAGCAGGTTAACCTTCCCCCGGATATGATCCCCCCTGCATGGTCAGACTTCGAGTTCTGGTCAAACCTCTGGAAAGAGAAAACAAAGGCGGCTGCATTTCTTATAAACATGGAAAAAAATGTACCTGAAACCCTTTATATATCATCTTTTTTTCAATCCCTGTCCTGCGGACTGCTTTCCCTGGGGCTGTACTGTCTGAGCATCATTGTTTTCCAGCACTCATGCCAGCAGAGAACGCATAAAATATAGATAGTCGCCCGATAGAATCCGTGATATAATCATTAAAAAGAGTGCGTTTTCCGTCAAGGAATGAAAATTTATAAAGGAGGCAAAGAAAGATGGTTATTTATGTGATACTTGCAGTAATTCTGGTTCTGGATCTTATCAATCCCAAAATTCTCTGGTATCTTGATTCCTGGCGATATCAGGGTGATAAACCAGAGCCCTCCTCCGCGTTTCTGATCTTGCATAGAGCAGCGGCAGTTTTGGGCTTGGCAGCACTTGCATGTGTCGTTTATTTTAGAGGATAAACGGACATGTCTGCTCTTATGTTTCTTGTTTTGTTCAGTTACGTTTAAGACGAGGTATCAGGAAAAACCGTCCCCGGCAGGGGCGCGCGCAGCAGAGGAAACCGACCGAACCACTTCCGGCTGCGGGGGTATCTGCAGACCTGTTACAAGTTCTTTGCCGAAAGGGGCGCTGGTTTTACAGACAAAATCCGGTTGACAAAACCGGATTTTGAAGGACACTGAGCTGGAAAAACATCAGTTTTTCCGGCGAATTGTCCTGATGCTGTAAAACCAGCGCCCCCTTTCGGCATTAGAACTTGTTAAGGTCGAAGCCCGCCCCCCGCAGCCGGAAGTGGTTCGGTCGGTTTCCTCCCTGCGCGCGCCCCTGCCGGGGATGGTTTTTCCGTCCGTCTTATCATGAACCACCGCCACCCCGCATACTATAGAGAGACGAGAAATCATCAAGCAAAAAAAGGGGGAACATGCGTGTACGATCGTGGTTTATGGATATTGGAACAATACGGACTGACACCAAAGACAACTTGCAAAGGCAGAGGCGTTCTGCTGTATGAAACGCAGGAAGGGTGGGTTAGTATCAAAGAATTCGGCGGAACAAAGCAAAAACTGGAACAGCAGTATGCGCTGATGGAAAAGGTAAAAAATTCCGGTTTTCCCTATCTGGACTGTCTGAGGAGAAATCTGGAAGGGGAACTGCTGTCCTGTGACAGAGAAGAAAATGCTTATGTGGTCAGGGACTGGTATACAGGAAAAGAGTGTGACACCCGATCTATAACTGATATTGAACGTGCAGTAGAAGTTCTGGCGGGAATACATAAGGTGATGCAGTTAGAAGTAAAAGAAGAGTATGTAAGAGAGTCGCTGATTCACGAGTGTATCCGTCATAATACAGAGATTCGGAAAACCAGAAAATTTATTCAGAAGCGTCAGAAGAAAAATGCGTTTGAGATGAAGCTGCTCGCCAGCATGGAATTGTTTTTACGCTGCGGAGAAGAGATGGTAGAAGAACTTAAAAATTCTGATTATGAACAACTGAGAGCGGACAATCTGGCGGCGGGCAGCATCTGTCATGGTGATTATAATCAGCATAATCTGCTGTTTGCGGGAAACAGAACGATAATTACCAATTTTGACAAGTGGAACTATGATATTCAGACCGCCGATCTTTATCATTTTATGCGTAAAATACTGGAAAAGCATAACTGGGATATTGCCATAGGAGTGGGAATGCTGGAGACCTACCAGAAAGTCCGGGCCCTGTCCAGCCAGGAGCTGTGCGATTTAAGACTTCGGCTGTCCTATCCGTGGAAATTCTGGAAACTTGTGAATCATTATTCCAATAATAACAAGGTATGGATATCAGGGAAAAACGTAGAAAAGCTGGAACAGCTGCAGCAGCAATACGGAAACTGGCAGCATTTCCTTAAAAATGCGTTTTAGTCATTCCATTTTTCTCCGTTTTGTTATATAATCTTATCAACGGAATGCCAGGAGGCGCAGAGGTTCCGAAGAAAACATACCAAAATGGAGGTAACATAAATGGATTACAAAGCTATCTATGAATCATGGTTGGAGAACCCATATTTTGATGAAGATACGAAAGCTGAGTTACGTGCGATTGCGGACGATGAGAATGAGATTAAAGAGCGTTTTTATATGGATCTGGAGTTTGGTACAGCAGGATTGCGCGGAGTTATCGGTGCAGGTACGAATCGGATGAATATTTACGTAGTACGTAAGACAACACAAGGTCTGGCAAACTATATTGCATCTGTAGATGGCCAGTCCAAAGGTGTTGCAATCGCTTATGATTCCAGAAGAATGTCACCGGAGTTTGCACAGGAAGCAGCTCTTTGTCTGGCGGCCAATGGAATTAAGGCTTATATTTTTGAATCCTTACGTCCGACACCGGAATTGTCATATGCAGTGAGAAAGCTGGGATGTATCGCAGGTATTAACATTACAGCCAGCCACAACCCGCCGGAATACAACGGATACAAGGTATACTGGGAAGATGGTGCACAGATCACGCCGCCTCATGACAGCGGAATTATGGATGAAGTGAAAAAAGTAACCGATTACAATCATGTAAAGACCATGAGCAAGGAAGAGGCTGTTGCTGCAGGTGTTTATCAGGTGATTGGTGCGGATATTGATGATCCATACATTGAGGAACTGAAAAGCCAGGTATTACACATGGATGCCATCAAAGAGATGGCAAAGGAATTGAAAATTGTATATTCGCCTCTTCATGGAACCGGAAACATTCCGGCACGCCGTGTGTTGAAAGAACTTGGATTTGAGAATGTATATGTCGTAAAAGAGCAGGAACTGCCGGATGGAGAGTTTCCGACTGTCAGCTATCCAAATCCGGAAGCAGACGAAGCATTTGAGCTGGGATTGAAGCTTGCGAAAGAGATTGATGCAGATCTGGTTCTGGCAACAGATCCGGATGCAGACCGTCTTGGTGTACGTGTAAAGGATAAAAATGGAGAATATCATACATTGACCGGTAATATGTCCGGATGTCTCCTTGCGGATTATGAGATCGGACAGAAGAAAGAACTGCAGGGACTTCCAAAAGACGGCGCGCTGATCAAGACCATTGTAACAAGCAATATGGCAGATGCCATTGCGAGATATTTTGATGTACGGCTGATTGAGGTTCTGACCGGATTTAAGTTCATCGGCCAGCAGATTCTGGGCTTTGAAGAGAGCGGAAAAGGAACGTATCTGTTTGGCTTTGAAGAGTCCTATGGATGTCTGATTGGAACCCATGCGCGTGACAAAGATGCGATTGTAGCTACTATGGCGCTGTGTGAAGCGGCTGCATATTACAAGACCAGAAATATGACCCTGTGGGATGCAATGATCGAGCTGTATGAGCGTTACGGCTATTATAAAGATGATATTCAGTCTATCACCTTAAAAGGAATTGAAGGGCTGGCTAAGATTCAGGAGATCCTGAATACGCTTCGTGCAAATCCGCCGAAGAAGATCGGTGCTTATGATGTGGTTTCCGCACGTGATTACAAAGAGGATAAGATTGTGGATGTTGCTACCGGCGAGACAAAACCGACGGGATTGCCGAAATCCAATGTTCTCTACTATGATCTTACGGATGATGCATGGCTGTGCGTAAGACCTTCCGGTACAGAGCCGAAAGTAAAATTCTATTATGGAATCAAGGGAACCTCTCTGGAAGACGCTGACCAGAAGTCTGCAGCACTGGGCAAAGAAGTAGTAGATATGATTCAGAAAATGCTGTAAATGATGGACCAGAAGTATACATTTGAGCAATTCTGCGGTATTATCAGAGAACTTCGGGGCGAGAATGGCTGTCCATGGGACAAGGTTCAGACCCACGAAAGTTTGATTCCTTGTATGATCGAGGAGGCCTATGAAGCAGTAGACGGAATCAAAACGCTGCAGGAAGGAAAAGGTTGGGACAGTCTCTGTGAGGAACTTGGTGATGTACTGATGCAGGTGATTTTTCACAGTCAGCTTGCCGAAGAAGAAGGATATTTTACTTTCGAGGACGTGGTGGATGGAATCAGCAGAAAGATGATTCATCGCCATCCACATGTGTTCGGCGGGCATACGGAAGAAAAGCCGGACTGGGACGCTTTGAAGCGGGAAGAGCACAGCCGGCAGACGCCGGAGGAGGAAATTGCCGCAGTTCCCCAGGCGCTGCCGGCATTGATTCGGTCATCCAAAGTATTGAAAAAGATGGACAAGTATTACGGATACGGAAGCGATGCGGATGAAACTCTCCAGGAATTGAAGCAGAAAGTAGTGCAGCTGGAGAAGGAACAGGGCATTCCGGAATCCGGGGAAACTGTGGGAGATATGTTGCTGCTGCTTTGCAATTATGCGAGATTGAAAGGTTTCAACAGTGAGTTGTTGCTGGGAAAATCTTTGGAAAAGTGTCTAAAAAGCTATGAAATCCAGTAAATTCCTTGACAAAAAGGAAACCACAGTATATAAATATGTGTAGAGTTAAAATAACAGAGGCATATCAGTAGAGAAATGTGATGTTAACTAGCTTTTGAAATATTATTTTTTTAAAGAGAACACAGGAGGAATTACTCATGAACAGAACAGAATTAGTTGCAGCTATGGCTGAGCAGACACAGTTGTCCAAGAAGGATGCGGAAGCAGCATTAAAAGCTTTTATTGATGTAGTAGCAGATGAACTGAAAAAAGGCGGCAAAGTGCAGCTGGTAGGTTTTGGTACATTTGAAGTATCTGAGAGAGCAGCCAGAGAAGGAAGAAATCCTCAGACAGGTGAGACTATGGTGATCAAGGCGTCCAAGACACCAAAGTTCAAAGCAGGAAAAGCTTTAAAGGATATGATGAACTAATTCTATGAGACTTGATAAGTTTTTGAAAGTGTCCAGACTGATTAAACGCAGAACCGTTGCCAACGAGGCATGTGATGCAGGTCGTGTGCTTGTGAATGAAAAACCGGCAAAAGCGTCGGCACAGGTGAAGGCAGGCGATATTCTGGAGATTCAGTTTGGCAGTAAATCGGTAAAGGTAGAAGTTCTGAATGTGCAGGAAACTGTCCGTAAAGAAGAGGCGGACAAACTGTACCGATATTTATAAATGAATAAGGAATAGTAGGCAGAAAGCCCCCATATAATGAAAAAGAAGTTATTATATGGAGGCTTTTTTGTGTGGAAGAACGTTTTGGCGGACTGCATCAGATAAAGCTGACGAACAGAAAGAACGGCACGATAAGCGGTGTGGTGGACGTGCTTTCTTTTGATGAAAATGAGATCCTGTTGGACACTACGGAAGGGAGGCTGATCGTCCGGGGAAAGAATCTGCATGTGGGAAGGCTTCAGCTTGAGGAAGGTGAAGTGGATATGGACGGAGAGGTGGAAAGTATGGTGTACAGTGCAAAGGGACAGAAGGCAAAAGACGGTTCTCTTCTCAGGCATTTGTTCGGGTAAGAAGGATGAGTGCGTATATGAGCAGAGAACTTCTGCTGTTTTTGAAATCAATCTGGTACGGGGCGTTGCTTGTGCTTATTTATGATTTATTTAAGATCAGCAGAGACGTAGTGAAACACAATACGGTAGTTATGGCCTTTGAAGATCTGTGTTACTGGATTTTTTGTGCAGTCTTTTTGTTTGCGCAGTATTTCCAGGAAAACAGCGGAATGCTGCGGGGATATCTGGGAGCAGGTGTGCTGATTGGAAGTTTGTCCTGTTATGTGAGTATCAGTCCATACTTTGTCAGGGTTTCCTGCTTCTTGTTAAAAAAGGTTCTTAAAGTGCTGCAATTACCGGCGAATATTGTAAAAAAAGTAATAAAAAGGTTGAAATCCAGGTTGTTTCGAGTTAAACTAATAGCGAGGTCCAAGTCGGAGAAACACAAAGAGGCGACAGACGTAAAGGGAGAGTCAGAGGTAGCTGAGAAGGGATATAATAGTTACAGTCTGAACAATAAGGGTGAATCGGATGGAAAAAAGAAGAAACACAGGCGGAAGAAACCGGGCAAGAGCGCAGAGACATCAGAATAAGGCAGCGATGCTCAGTATTACTTTGGTTGTCTGTATTTTATTGGCAGTATTACTTTATGAAGGTCATTCGCTGAAGATAAAGATTGCGGCGAATGAAAGGAAGACTGTACAATTGGAGCAGCAGATTGAGGAAGAGAATCAGAGGACTGCGGATATCAGAGAACTGCAGGAATATATGCAAAGTGATGAATATCTGGAAAAGACAGCAAAGGAGAAGCTGGGACTTGTGAAAGAGAACGAGATTATATTCAAAGAACAAGCACAGTAGTTTTTTGCCGAAAAGTTTTTCGGGATTTTATAGCTTTTTTGACATTTTTTTTACAGATGAGCGGCTATAATACTCTTTTAGTACAGGGTATAGAGGAGGAGTATTGCATGCCGGGATGGATACTTGCCATGCTCTCAATCGGCGGGCTGCTGATTGTACGGGACATGGCAAAAACTGTTTTTAGAACCAGAAAGAGCAGAATGGAGTCGGAAATTTATGACAAGCATCCGCAGAAAGAACAGATGGAGCGTTATGCACATTCTTTTCAGAGATTGGCAAACACATTTTACAGTATGCCATATCGGAAAGAGCATCTGTCCAACGGTGAGATGGAGGAGATCCTGAATCAGGTACAGGAGGAAGTGTGCAGCGGATGCAGCAAATTCGATTCTTGCTGGAGACTTTGTTATCATCTGAATTATCAGCAGGCCTGTGATCTGATCGGCATTCTGGAAGAGGGGGATGCAGAACGGATCAATCGGGCGCAGGGAGACTGGATGCTGCACTGTATCAGCGGTTCCCGTTATCTGGAACTGCTGAAACAATTATTTTTCCGTTCCAGACAAGCTCTGGTCTGGAATAATAAGTTAATTGAAAATCGTCTGGCAGTAGCTGAACAGCTCAATGAAGTGGCGCATATCATGCAGAAAACAGCGGAAGATATTTACAGCATCAGCACCGTGCCGGAAAATCTGGAAGAGCAGGTTCAGAAAGTACTGAGAAAGCAGCATGTGATTGTAAAGAAGATGTGGATGCTTGAGAAGCCGGTGGAAAAGATCCAGATTTATATTACCATGCGGGCGCGTACCGGACAGTGTATCACGTTACATGAGATTGCCCGTCAGTTGTCAAAAGTCTGCGGAACAAATATGACTGCGGTGAAGGAAGGACATACGATATTAAATGGTGAATATACGACGGTCCTCTTTATGGAAGATGTAAATTATCGGGTGTTGTATGGAGTTGCAAAAGTTACAAAGGAAAATGAAAATATATCCGGAGACAGTTATGCCTGTACAGACGGTGAAGGGAAATTTGTCATGTGTCTTTCAGACGGCATGGGGTCGGGATTAGATGCAAACAAAGAAAGTGAAGCAGTCGTGGATTTGTTGGAGCAGTTTATCACTTCCGGATTTTCCAAGGAGACTGCAGCTAAGATGATTAATTCTGCTCTGGTGCTTCAGAGAAATGATGGGATGTTTTCCACCGTAGATCTTTGTTCATTGGATCTTTACAGTGGAATTTGTGATTTTCTGAAGGCCGGAGCAGCTACAACATTTATTAAACGAGATCAGTGGGTGGAGACGATCACCTCCACAAGTATTGCCGCCGGTCTGGTACAGCAGCTTGATTTTGATACTACTTCAAAAAAAATCTATAACGGAGACTATGTAATTATGGTAACGGATGGGGTTCTGGATGCGCTGCCCCTGTCTCAGGAAGAGGAGATTATGAAAGAAATCATCATGCAGATACATAGTACCGCGCCCAAGGAATTTGGCAGAAGTATTCTGGAACGTGTCATGGCCTACTGCGGATATCAGGCAAAAGATGATATGACGGTTCTGGTGGCAGGCGTCTGGGAGAAATAAAAGAGTCGGAGTACGATACATGATTCAGAAAGAGGTTTTGGCTTATATCAGAAAATATCATATGATTTCTCCGGGGGAGATCTGTCTGGTAGGGCTTTCCGGAGGAGCAGACTCCGTATGTCTGCTGCTTTTGCTGGCGGAATTTCAGGAGGAACTGCAATGTTTCCTGCAGGCCGTACATATTAATCATAGGATACGCGGAGCTGAGGCAGAGCGGGATGCTTTCTATTGCAGAAAACTCTGCCAGGAAAAGGGGATTCCTTATTATGAATATTCTTATGATGTTCTGCGACTTGCAAAAGAAAATCATATCGGAACGGAAGAGATGGGACGCCGTGTACGTCAGGAAGCTTATGCAGATTGTATGAAAAGACATGGGGCCGTAAAGCTTGCGCTTGCCCATCACCAGAATGATCTTGCAGAAACCTTCCTGTTTCATCTGGCAAGGGGAACTTCGCTTGGCGGATTAGCTGCCATTCGTCCGGTGAGAGAACATCTGATTCATCCGTTGTTGTGTATAAATCGTCAGAAAATTGAGCAATATGTGAAAGAGAGGCAGGTATTATACTGTGAAGACAGTACCAATGCAGGTGATGATTATACCAGAAACCAGATCCGGCATCATGTACTGGCGTATCTGACAGAACGGATTAATCCCAGGTCTGTGGAACATATATCTGCGGTTTCTGAGGATATTCTTGAGGTTTCGGAGTATCTGGAAGAGCAGGCGAAAAAAGCGGAAGCGGAAGATACGCAATGGATCAGAGAGAATCAGGAAGAGAAAGTTTTGCTGACCGGGAAGCTTTTTCAAAAGCCCCCGCTTCTTCAAAGAATGGTCATCCTGTCTGTTATGGAAAGGCTTTGTGGAAAACGTAAGGATATCACAAGGATACATGTGGAAAGTGTGAGAAAGCTTTATGATCATCCGGTCAGAAAAAGAGTTTCTCTTGGCTATGGAATGCAGGCAGTCAGAAATTATACGAATATTGAAATTTTCATAGAGAATCCCCGAAGAGAATCCAACGGGAAGGGGAAGAAAAGGGAGGAGTTTATTTATCTGCAGGATTCTCTGGATTTGAAATGGCATGATTTTTCGATTCAAACAGCAGTTACCCCTTATCGTGGACAAAGAATTGTGGAAAAAACGTATACGAAATGGTTGGATTATGATAAAATAAAACAGAATGCAGTGTTTCGTACCAGAAGAAGCGGTGACTATCTGGTCATTAATGCATCCGGCGGGCGCAAGAAGCTGAAGGACTATCTGATTGACAATAAGATACCGCAGAAAGAACGTGACAGTCTTTTGCTTTTGGCTCAGGGGAGTGAAGTGCTCTGGGTTGTAGGATACCGTATGGGAGAATCCGCTAAAATCAGTGAAAACACAAAGCAAATGATAGAAGTCCATATAGGAGGAAATACGAATGAGTGAAAAGATTCGCGAACTGATCAGCGAAGAGAAAGTAGATGCCCGTATCCGTGAGATCGGTGAACAGATCAGCCGGGACTATGAAGGAAAACAGATTCATATGATCTGTGTACTGAAAGGCGGCGTCTATTTTATGTGCGAATTGTCCAAACGTATTACGGTTCCGGTAAGCCTGGATTTTATGTCAATATCCAGTTACGGAGATGATACAAAATCCAGCGGCATCGTGAAAATCGTGAAAGACCTGGATCAGCCGTTGGAGGGAAAAGATGTACTGATTGTGGAAGATATTATCGATTCAGGAAGAACATTGAGCTATCTGATCGAGGTGCTGAAGCAAAGAAATCCGGCCAGTCTGAAACTTTGTACCTTATTGGATAAGCCGGATCGCCGCGTAGTCAAGAATGTCAATACGGATTATTGTTGTTTTGAAGTCCCGGATGAGTTTGTTGTGGGATATGGACTGGACTATGCACAAAAATACAGGAATCTGCCATACATCGGTGTGGTAGAACTTAAGTGAATAAAGGAGTAGACGTTGAAGAAGCAGACCAGAGGAGTTGGAGCATATCTTGTGTTAGCTGTGCTCCTGATATTAAGTATCATTTACCTTCCGGGACTGATCCGACGGGGTCAGAGTGTGACGGAAGCTACATTTATGAAAGATCTTGAAGCAGGGAATATTACGGAGATTGATATTACCCAGAACAAAGAGGTGCCTACAGGAAGCCTGATTTATACCACAAAGGAGGATAAGACGGCAACCTATATTTTTGATGATATTAAGGATGTAAAGGCGCAGTTGAAAGAGGCAGGCTTCACCAATTATCAGTGTGAGGATATTCCTCAGGACAATGGATTGATGGAGATTATTTTGCCGGTGGTCCTTACGGTGGGGATGTTTTTCCTGGTACTTATAATGATGAACCGTATGATGGCGGGGGCAAACGGCGGAAACAATGGAAAAATGATGGACTTTGGAAAAAGCCGCGCGAAGATGTCTACGGATCGTGATAAGAAAGTAACGTTTCGGGATGTGGCGGGACTTCAGGAAGAGAAGGAAGATCTGGAAGAAATTGTGGATTTTCTGAAACAGCCGCAGAAGTACACCAAAGTAGGTGCGAGAATACCAAAAGGTGTGCTGTTGGTGGGAACGCCGGGAACCGGTAAAACACTGCTGGCGAAGGCGGTTGCCGGTGAAGCGGGTGTTCCGTTTTTCAGTATCTCCGGTTCTGATTTTGTGGAGATGTTTGTAGGTGTGGGTGCATCCCGTGTCCGGGATTTATTCGAAGATGCCAAAAAGCATGCACCGTGCATTATCTTTATCGATGAGATTGATGCTGTTGCCAGAAAACGAGGAACCGGTATGGGCGGCGGTCATGATGAGCGGGAACAGACACTGAATCAGTTATTGGTTGAGATGGATGGATTCGGAGTTAATGAAGGCATTATCGTGATGGCAGCAACGAACCGTGTAGATATTCTGGACCCGGCAATTTTAAGACCGGGACGTTTCGACCGCCGTGTGACGGTGGGCGCTCCGGATGTAAAAGGAAGAGAAGAGATTCTCCGTGTTCATGCGAAGGGGAAACCATTGGCAGATGATGTGGATCTGAAGCAGATCGCACAGACGACAGCCGGATTTACCGGAGCAGAGCTGGAAAACCTGCTCAATGAGGCAGCAATTCTGGCGGCGAAGAGCAGTCGGGTATATCTGAATCAGGAGGATATCAAATCAGCATTTATCAAGGTAGGTGTGGGTACGGAGAAAAAGAGCCGTGTTATTACGGAAAAGGAAAAAAGAATTACAGCCTATCATGAGACGGGGCATGCAATTTTGTTCCATACGTTGCCGGATATGGAGCCGGTCTATACAATTTCTATTATTCCCACCGGTCCTGGAGCCGCCGGATATACGATGCCGCAGCCGGAAAATGATGATATGTTTAACACAAAAGGCAAGATGCTGCAGTATATCACAGTCTGCCTGGGAGGACGGGTGGCCGAAGAACTGATTCTGGACGATATCACAACCGGAGCGTCTCAGGATATCAAGCAGGCAACGGCAACTGCCCGGGCGATGGTTACCAAATACGGAATGTCAGACAAGTTGGGACTGGTAAATTACGGAGATGATTCCGATGAGATTTTTATCGGAAGAGACTGGGGCCATACAAAGAATTTCAGTGAAAATGTGGCAGCGGCGATCGATGAAGAAGTCCACCGTATTATAGAAGAGTGCCATGCAAGGGCAAAGCAGTTGATTCAGGAGCATTCCTACGTTCTTCATGCGTGCGCAAAACAGCTTATGACAAAAGAAAAACTGAATCGAAAAGAATTTGAGGCAATTTTTATGGAGGAAGCAATTTCTATTGAATCTTGAAATGGCAATATAGACAAAAAGTAAAGGTGAAAATTGTGAGATTTGTGCACACTTTTTGTCGTTCCAGTGGTATTATAATAACTGTAAAAACCCCCCAATACATTATATAGTTTTTGCTACACCCCATAAGAAGAAATACCTTCTCCAAAAAGGACAGTATATGTGTGCTGTCCTTTTTATTATCCAAAAATATGGTTATACGAGTGTGCGGTCTCGTTCACTTTCAGCAAAATGACGTAGAATGGATTTTCAGCCTGCAAGGCGGAGAAATGAGGCACAGCGGTGGCTACGTCGATTGACGACAACGCAGCAGATGGAAATTCAGGCAAGTCATTTGGTGAAATGTGAATGAGACAGTACACCAGGGTCAAATGGTTATGCGTTTCATGTTTGCATGAAAATGCAGGGTCTTTTGAATTTGACTGAACTTGGTATCATATAATTTTGGATATTTACTTGTTACGGAGAAGAAGTTGGAGTAAAATAGAGAGAGAAGAGGGAAGAAGCGAGGTCAAAGTATGGATATAGAGAGAAAACAGCAGTACATTACGCAGATGCGAGCTGTATTTAATAAAAGAGCGTTGCATAGTGACGAAACGAGACAATACAGGACACCCTTTGAACCGGAGCCGGGTGATCTGGTGACGATTCGTTTCCGAACGATGAAGAATAATGTGGATGCGGTATATTTTATCAGCGGCTCTGCCCGAACCCCCATGAGAGTTGGAATGAGTAAACATGGGTTTGACTTTTATGAGATTCAGATTCAGCTGGAAGACAAGCCGCTTCATTATTATTTTGAGGTGTGCTGCGGAAAAATCCATTGTTTTTATAATAAATTAGGTGTGACCAGAGAACTGCGGGAAGAATATTCTTTTGGTATTATTCCGGGATATAAGACGCCTGATTGGGCTAAGGGGGCAGTCACCTATCAGATTTATGTGGATCGTTTCTGCAATGGTGATACAAGTAATGATGTAGAGACAAACGAATATTACTATATCAATAAGCATGTCACAAAAATAGAAGATTGGTCAAAAACGCCGGATGCTATGGATGTGTATAATTTTTACGGCGGTGATCTCCAGGGTGTAATGGATAAATTAGATTATCTGCAGAATCTGGGTATTCAGGTAATTTATCTGAATCCTATTTTCGTATCTCCGTCGAATCATAAGTATGATATTCAGGATTATGATTATGTAGATCCTCATTTTGGTAAGATTGTCAGTGACCATGGGGAGCTGTTGCATGAGGGTGACAGGGATAATACGCATGCCACAAGATACATCAATCGTGTGACGAATATTGAGAACCTGGAAGCCAGCAATCAGTTATTCATACAGCTTGTGGAGGAAGTTCATAAGAGGGGTATGAAGATTATTCTGGACGGTGTATTCAATCATTGCGGTTCTTTTAATAAGTGGCTGGACAGAGAGCGGATTTATGAAAGAGAAGAAGGATATGAGAAAGGGGCGTATGTAGAGAAAGACAGCCCGTACAACAGCTTTTTCAAATTCCATAACGAACATGAATGGCCATATAATGAGTTCTATGACGGATGGTGGGGGCACGACACTTTGCCCAAAATGAATTATGAAGATTCTCCAAAGCTGATGGAGGATATTATGCGTATAGCGCGCAAATGGGTATCTCCGCCGTTTAATGCGGATGGATGGCGTCTGGATGTGGCAGCGGACCTGGGGCATTCTTCAGAGTTTAACCACAGGTTCTGGCAGGAATTCCGCAAAGTGGTAAAAGAGGCGAATCCCGAGGCAATCGTTCTTGCAGAACATTACGGGGATGCGCGGTCATGGCTGCAGGGAGATCAGTGGGATACAATTATGAACTATGATGCCTTTATGGAGCCGGTATCCTGGTTCCTGACGGGAATGGAGAAACACAGTGACCAGTTTCGACAGGATCTGTTGGGAAATGCAGATGTGTTTATTGATACGATTTCCTATCAATCCACTCAGTTCTACCGTCAGTCTCTGGAAACAGCCATGAATGAACTGGATAATCATGATCATTCCAGATTTCTGACCAGAACGAATCGCTGGGTAGGAAGAATTGGCAATGCTGCATCGGAAGCAGCTAGTGAGAATGTCAATAAGGCAGTATTGCGTGAGGCTGTAATTATTCAGATGACTTTGCCGGGAGCACCTACACTTTATTATGGTGATGAAGCAGGTGTTTGTGGCTTTACCGATCCGGACAGCCGCAGAACCTATCCATGGGGGCATGAGGATCGCGAATTACTCAGATTTTATAAGAATATTATTAGTCTCCATAAGAGATATGAGGTGTTGACCAGCGGATCTTTGAAATTTTTACATAAAGATTATAATATCATTGCTTACGCCCGGTTTAGTCAGGATGAACAGGTTATTGTGGTAATTAATAACCGTTCAGAGCAGGCGCATGTAAATGTATCTGTCTGGGAGGCAGAGATTCCGCGGACAAAAGATACGACTATTGATGAAGTGTTCAGTACCAATGCAATTGGATTTTCAACGACAGTTAAGACCCGGGAGGTTAAGGCGGGAAGTGTCAGTCTGGATTTATTTCCATTGTCAGCGGTGGTGCTGCACAGGAAAGAAGAAACTTCCGAGAAAAGTGTCTGACGGTAGGGGGTGGAGACGGACGAAAAGACCGTCGTTCCTGCTGCCGCTGCCCGGCACCTGCGTATTCCCGACAGACAGCAGGGCGGCTTGAGGATGGGTTTCGCCTTTAAGAAGGTCTAAGTGAAAAACTCCGGGAATTTCGCTGAAGCGGTGCAATTCGCCAGAAAACCTGATGGTTTTCTGACTCAGTGCACCTTTGATGCGGGTCTGGTATACCCGCATCAATCAGCGAAATTCCCGGAGTTTTTCACTAAGACCTTCTAAAAAGGCTGCAAAGATCCTCTCGCCTGCCCTGCTGTCTGTCAGGAATGCGCAGGCGCCGGGCATCAGCAGCAGGAACGACGGCTTTTCTGGGAGTTGGAAGTTGGAGAAGGACGTGGACGACAAGAAAGGTGGAAGAGAAGAGGGACAGTTAGATGGGGAGATAAGGAGAGGCATTGATTTCGGAGAATGTGAAGGAGGGGATGATAAATCGCAAAAGTTTAGAAAATAGACTTGCATTTACGGGAGAAATGTTTTATAATTTTATCTTGTCAGAGTTATTTTGATGTATGGACGGATTCCCGAGTGGCCAAAGGGGACAGACTGTAAATCTGCTGCAAATTGCTTCGGTGGTTCGAATCCACCTCCGTCCACTATTTAAAAACAAAAAGGTTTGAATCTGCCTCTATCCATTGTTTAAAAGCAAAGAGGTTTAAAATAAATATTTTGCCGCAGTGGCGGAACTGGCAGACGCCCGGGACTTAAAATCCCGTGGGTAGTGATACCCGTACCGGTTCGATTCCGGTCTGCGGCACTTTAGGAAGGCTGAAACTATATGGATTTGGTCTTTTTTTATTGGTTTTGGGCGGATGTAGTAGTTTTGTTTTGAAATATGAATTTATGGTAGAATAAAATGATAAATATGTTCGAGGTTCCTGTGGAAATTTAATTGACCTTGCATAGTAAAGCAAAAACAGTTACTTATTTGGTTTATAACGTAAGTAACTGTTTTTATTGTGAGAAAAACTACAGTCGACCAAACAGATAATTTTTAAGATTTTGTCTGTTTGGTCTGAAATGTATATTTAATATAAAATTGGTATTGTTTATATAATAGATACATGATACAATATATACGAAATATACAAATGATAATTAAAAAATAAATGTGAATTATACAATATGTAAAAAGAAGGTGTTGCTATTAAACAGCTTAGTGATGAAACAGTTTTTTTGAGAGAGGTACCATATGTAGCTCATGTGAATTCCGAGACGAAAGGGAAACAATCTTTAGCCTCTCATTTATTGAACGTGAGTCGTTTATCAGAAGAAAATTGTCCTTTAGATCTATTGAAGAATCTTGTCTGGCTGAATGGCATTTTACATGACTGCGGAAAAGTTTGTGAAGAATTCCAGTCTTATATGAACGATGTGTTGGAGCATGGAAAAGAGACAAGGAAGAGGCATATTGATCACTCTACTGCAGGTGGGAAAATTGCGGAAACAATAAAAGGTAATAACCTGTGCGGAAAGATGATCAGTACAGCAGTTTATTCTCATCATGGTATTCAGGATTGTATCAGCATAGAACATGGAGTTACGTTATCCGAAATGAGGAATGAGAATTTTTCGGATTTTGAGAAGATATTGGAATGTTATTTCGGGTTTGTAAATAAAGAACTGCTGGAACGACGTTTTCAGATGGCTATGGATGATGTGAATCATATGTTGAAACAAATTTCGGATGAGGTAAAGATACACGGGAAAGAATATGGGCATAAATATTTCTATTTTGGAATGTATGAACGACTTTTGCTCTCTATTCTTATAGACAGTGACTGGAGTGATACTGCAAGTTTCTTCGATGAAACATCGTTGCCAGTACGCCTTACAATAAAAGAGACGAAAAGAATCTGGGAAAAATCCGTTAGTCATTTTGAGACTTTTCTGAAAAAACTGGGGGAAAAGACAGAACAAAAAGAAGATTCGATAAATAAATATCGCCAGAAGATATCCGAAGTTTGCAGGCTTGCTGCCGGTTGTCTGGGACGTTTGTATCGGCTTACGGTACCAACCGGAGCGGGGAAAACATTCAGCAGTTTACGATTTGCTTTGCACCATGCTGAAAAATTTGGTAAAAAGCATATTATATATGTAGCGCCCTATAATTCTATTCTGGAACAGAATGCCAAAGAAATACGAAAGGCTGTGGGAATGGATGAGATTGTTCTGGAGCATCATTGTAATGTTGTTTATGAGGATGAGAAGGAAGAATTAAAATACAGGAAACTTACGGAGACATGGGACAGCCCAATTATTGTGACAACAGCGGTACAAGTGTTGAACACGTTGTTCTCCGACCGGAAGAGTTATCTGAGAAGGATGCATCAGCTTTGCAACAGTATCATCATTTTTGATGAAATACAGGCAATCCCCACAAGATGCACGGAATTATTTCATTTGGCAGTGAACTTTTTAACGGCATTTTGCAATACAACGGTTGTTCTCTGCTCTGCTACACAGCCATCGCTGGCACCATTGCCTGAAAATCGTATCTTTGATTCACCAGAGATGGCCGGAGATGTTGAACGGTATGCGGAAGTGTTTCAGCGTACGGTTATTGAAGATAAAACAGATTTGTGTGACGGGGGAATGGAAATCGAAGATTTAGAGGCGTTTGTTTGGCACTTATTTCAGAAACAAAAAAGTATTCTGATTATTGTAAATACAAAAAAATGTGCGAGAGATTTGTATGAATTATTAAAAAGCAGCGATCATGATGAAGCAGAACTTTATCATTTGAGTACGAATATGTGTGCCAGAAACAGGCAGGAAGAATTAGAGGAAATAAAAAAGGCGTTAAAACTTAGAAGGCCAATCATATGTGTCAGCACGCAGCTTGTAGAAGCAGGAGTCGATTTTTCATTTTCGACGGTAATTCGGTCTATGGCTGGTCTGGACAGTGTGGTTCAGGCGGCAGGTCGCTGTAACAGACATAAAGAGTTTTGGGAATTATGTAAAGTATATATAGTAAGGATGTCTGCAAAGGCCGAAAATCTTTCTCATTTAACAGAGATCAGAGACGCCCAGAGTGCTTTGGAAAAAGTATTATATCAATATAGGATTCATCCGGAGTATTATGACAAACGGTTGGATTCGCAAAAAGCAATTGAGGCCTACTATAAAAATTATTTCAGCAGTAAAACAGAAGAGACGAAATATCCGAGAACAATTGGAAACACAACTATAAATCTTGTGGATTTGCTATCCTGGAACAGGATTGGACAGGAACAATTTAAGCGAAAGCATAAAAACCAACCGATAAAGATTCCATTGGTTCAGGCTTTTAAAATGGCGGGTGAACTCTTCGAGGTAATACCGGAGGATGAAAAGGTAACGGTTGTCGTTCCCTATGACAGTTATGCAAAGCAAGCGATTGAAAAATTACGTGATCCGTATTTGAAGTTAAGTGAACAAAGGCTGGAATTGCGTAAATTACAAAGTTATACAGTAGGTATATCATTGCAGAAAAAAGAGAAGCTGAACAACGCGATCGACAGCAGTATATGCAAAGGAGCAGTGTCTGTATTAGTGGATGGCTACTATGATAAAAAAGTTGGTGTCTTGGATTCTCCTAAATTAGACGATTTATTTTTTGGAAAAGAGGGGTGAATAGATTGGAAAAATATAGAAATACGATAGAATTTCAGGTAAGCGGTGATTATGCGCTGTTTTCAGATCCTGTCACACGTGTAGGAGGTGAAAAATCCAGTTATCATTTACCGACATATGAAGCACTGAAAGGGATTGTACACAGCGTTTACTGGAAGCCTACAATTATGTGGATCGTTGATGCTGTCCGTGTGATGAATCCGATTCAGACGGAGACAAAGGCAGTGCGGCCGATTTGTTATAACGGTGGAAATGAACTGGCATATTATACTTATTTAAAGGATGTATGCTATCAGGTACGGGCACATTTTGAGTTTAACATGAATAGGGAAAACTTGGCAGATGACAGAAATGAGCATAAGCATCACAATATTGCAAAACGAATGAATGCCAGGGGCGGCCGCAGGGATATTTTTCTGGGAACGCGGGAATGTCAAGGATTTGTAGAACCATGTGTGTTTGGAGAAGGCAAAAGTTATTATGATGATATGCCGGGGGAAGTGGCTTACGGTTTTATGTATCATGGGATTACATATGCTGATGAAGCAATACTTCCGGAAGACAAGAATAAGATGACAGTGCGCTTTTGGCATCCGGTCATGAAGAAGGGCGGCTTTATAGAATTTGCAAGACCAGAAGCATGTACGGAAAAACGCCATATAAAGGAAATGAGTGTAAAAATCTATGGTAAGGATCATAAGAACTTTATTGGTTTGGATGAATTTACGGATGAGGAGGCGGGAGGTTGAGTTGGGTAGAAGAACTGATTGATGTATATGAGAAAAACAGTGAGCGGGTTGGCAGAATGGAGTATAAGGTCTACCGCACAAAAAATGGTGAGGAGAAAATACCGTATGTACTTTTGCCGCCGTTTCACACAACTGTTGCCGCACAAATTACGGTCGTTATTGATGAGGATGGAAATTTTATAAACGCTGTCCCAGTGGAAAATGATGAAAAACTGACAATTATTCCTGTGACTGAGAAGTCCGGCAGCCGAACGGCGGGGAAAGAGCCCCATCCATTTTGTGACAATTTAAAATATCTGGCTGGTGATTATGAAGTATATTGCAAGAGTGATGATAAGGACAATGGACGTTGCTACCAATTATACATACAGGGATTGAAAAAGTGGTATTTGTCGGAATATTCCCATAAAAAAGTGGGTGCGCTCTATCAATATCTGATAAAGAAGACATTAATACAGGATCTTCTGTCAAAAAAAGTACTTATATTGGACGAGAATGGGCATTTATCGGAAAAAGAAAAAATACAGGGAATTAATCAGAATGTGGCATTTGTGCGTTTCTGTATCCGTGAGAATTGGGATGATTATCATTCTGAAGTTGTAGAAGAGTGTTGGAAAGACAAGACATTAATGGATTGCTTTATACGGTATTACCGTACACTTGGAGAGACATCTGGTTTATGTTATTTGTCTGGAAAACAAGAGCCAATATCTTATTTACAACCAAAAAAGATAAGAAATGAAGGTGACGGGGCAAAGTTGATTTCTGCCAATGATAAAGAGAATTATACATTCCGGGGTCGCTTTATAGACAAAGAGCAGGCGTTTGCCATAGGGGCAGAAACTTCCCAGAAAGCACATAATGCACTGAAATGGTTGATTCGAAAGCAGGGGCATAGCTTTGATACACTTTCTATGATTACCTGGGAATCAGATCTGAAGCCAATGCCTCAGTGGGACCAGGACACTGATGCCATTTGCGATAACTATGAAGAGAATATGGTTGAGTTTTGCGAAGATAGTCAAGGGGATGAGTGGAGCGGAAATTCGGTAGAAGCAGACAGATTTTATTCGGCTATGGAAGGATACGGAAGGCAGTTTGAACAGTCATCCAGAATGATACTGATGGCTTTTGATGCTGCCACAACAGGGCGTTTGGCATTGATGGAATACAAAAGTCTGGATACTTCCCGATACCTGGAAAATATCAAAAAGTGGCATAAGGAGTGTGAATGGATTCATACGAAACGAAAAGAAGGACAGAGCTATAAATTCTTGGGAATGGTGGGAGTGAAGGATATAGCAGATATTCTTTTTGGAACGGAATCCAATGGCAGTTTGACTATTATTGACCAAAACAGTAAAAAATTATATTCGCGGATCAGCAGGCGTCTGCTGCCCTGTATCTGGGATGCAAGACCGCTACCGTCAGATTTTGTTTCAAAAGCAATTTTGAGAGCGTCAAATCCCCAGGCATATAAGGAACGATATAATTGGGAACGAATCTTGACGTTGGCGTGTTCTTTTATTAAAAAGCAGCGGAAAGAACAATATGATGAGGAGGAATGGAATGTGGCATTAAATACGAAGTGTGAGGACAGAAGTTATTTGTACGGGAGATTGTTGGCTGTGGCGGATCGGGTAGAATACCGAACCTTTGATAAAGAGAAGGACAAGGCAAGGGTAACGAATGCAAAAAGATATATGAGTACATTTTCACAGCGTCCCTTTGAAACATGGAAGGTGATTGAAGAGAACCTGCAGCCTTATTTTAATAAGCTGAAAATCGGTGAAAGACGGTACTACGAAAATTTAATCGATAAGATCTGTCAGTTGTTCACAGAAGAGAATTTTAAAGAGAATGGTAGTCTGGACGGCCTGTATTTGCTTGGATTTCACAGTCAGTCTTATGAGTTGAAAAATACGAAAATAGAGGAAAATGAAGGAGGAAATGAATCATGAGTGATTTGAAAGGAAAAATTGATTTTACGCTGTTTATAAGTGCTTTGAATGCCAATCCGAATGGGGATCCGCTGAATGGCAATCGTCCGCGAACAAATCTGGATGGTTGTGGTGAAATGTCAGATGTATGTATTAAACGAAAAATCAGGAATCGTATGCAAGATTTGGGGCAGAAGATATTCGTTCAGTCAGATGATCGTTCCGACGATTCCTTTACCAGTTTGAAGGACAGAGCAGACGGATGTGAGGAATTAAAAAAAGAAATAGCAAAAAGGAAAAAAGCAGACAGAGATTTATGTGCCCAAATTGCATGCCGGGAATGGTTGGATGTCCGCAGCTTCGGACAGGTATTTGCATTTAAGGGAGAGGATGTTTCTTTCGGGGTCCGGGGGCCGGTTTCTATTCATCAGGCGGTAAGTTTATCTCCGGTTGACGTAATCAGTATGCAGATTACTAAAAGCGTCAACAGTGAATCCGGAAAAGAAAGTAAAGCATCCGATACCATGGGAACAAAACACAGAATCGGGTTTGCAGTGTATCGGGTTATGGGCAGCGTTAATGTTCAGTTGGCTGAAAAGACCGGATTTTCACAGGAGGATGCGGAGATTCTGAAAGAGGCATTAAAAACATTGTTTGAAAATGATGCTTCTTCCGCAAGACCTGAAGGCAGTATGGAAGTGTGCAGGTTATACTGGTGGCAGCATAGCGAGAAAACACCGGCAGTTTCATCGGGAAAGATTCAGAGAGGATTTTCTATCATCGAAAAGGCAGTACATCCAAAAGAGTTTGCAGACTATGATATTGAATGGAAGTTAGAGAATTGTGTAAAACCGGAGGTATATGAGTTTGTATAAGGAGGATGAGTTTCTCCAGCTTTCCGGAATTCAGCACTTTGCCTTCTGCCGACGTCAATGGGCATTGGCATACATAGAACTTCAGTGGCAGGAAAATGTACGTACGGTAGAAGGCAGGCTTCTTCATGAAAAAGCCCATGATGCCTTGCTGAAAGAAAAAAGAGGGGATTTAATTATTGTAAGAGCAATGCCGGTTCATTCTCGTGAACTGGGTATCAGCGGTGAGTGTGACGTGGTAGAATTCCACAGAGCAGATGATGGGATTACGCTTTCCGGACGGGAGGGAAAGTATACTGTGCTTCCCATTGAATATAAACGTGGTGAGCCGAAAAAGAATGATATCGATAAACTGCAAGTCGCCGCACAGGCACTTTGTCTTGAGGAAATGCTTTGCTGCACCATACCTTTTGGTTATATCTATTATGGAGAGACAAAACACAGAACTAAGGTGATATTTGATGATCAATTACGGGAAAAAGTGAAAGAGATGTTTCAAGAGATGCATAGGTACTTTGAGCAGAGATATACGCCTAAAGTGAAGCGGACAAAAAGCTGCAATGCCTGTTCTCTAAAAGATATCTGTCTGCCGGTATTGAATAAAAATAAATCTGCTGCGGAGTATATTAACAGGAGGATTCAGGAGGTAGATGATTATTGAAGAGACTTCTTAATACATTGTATATTATGTCAAATAACCGCTATTTATCTCTTGATGGAGAAAATGTGGTGATTTTGGAGGAACAAAAGGAGATTGGACGGATACCGCTGCATAATCTTCAAAGTATTATTACATTTGGGTATACCGGTGCCAGTCCGGCGCTGATGGGAGCATGTGCCCAAAGAAACATTGATGTATCCTTCATGTCCGGAAATGGACGGTTTCTGGCAAGAGTTTCAGGAGAAGTAAAAGGTAATGTTACACTTAGAAAACAACAGTACAGAATCAGTGAGGACAGAAATCAAAGTATCCGTATTGCAAGAAATTTTATCGTAGGTAAGGTTTATAATGCAAGGTGGGTTTTAGAACGGGCAGCCAGAGATTATCCCATGAGACTGGATGCGGACAAATTGAAAGAGAAATCAAGCATTTTGTATAGAAGTCTGGAGAATATAAGAAACTGTGATAATGCGGCATCCTTGTTAGGGTTAGAAGGCGAGGCGGCGTCGGTTTATTTTTCCGTATTTGATGAGTTAATCTTGCAGCAAAAAGAAGATTTTGTATTTCAGGGACGTAATAAACGTCCGCCGCTTGATAATGTAAATGCAATGTTATCCTTTGCTTATACACTTCTGGCAGGTATGTGCGGAGCCGCTCTGGAAGGTGTGGGTTTGGATCCATATGTGGGTTTTTACCATACGGACCGACCGGGGCGTATGTCATTGGCACTTGATCTTATGGAGGAATTGAGAAGTGTTATGGCAGACAGATTTGTACTTACCTTGATAAATAAAAAAGTAATTAAAAATAATTATTTTCATAAGAAAGAAAATGGTGCGGTTATATTGGATGAAGAAGGGAGGAAGGTATTTCTCTCCGCATGGCAATCGAAAAAGCAGGACACGATAAAACACCCATTTTTAGATGAGAAAATAGAGTGGGGAATGGTTCCTCATGTGCAGGCAATGCTGTTAGCAAGATTTTTGAGAGGCGACTTGGATGAGTATCCTCCGTTTTTATGGAAGTAGGTGAAAGTTATGCTTGTTTTAATTACATATGATGTTAATACACAGACAGAAGCAGGTCGGCGACGGCTGAGAAAAGTTGCCAAGCAATGTGTAAATTATGGGCAAAGAGTGCAGAATTCTGTTTTTGAGTGTCAGATGGATGCAACGAAATGCAGAGAGGTGAAGGCCATTCTGGAAAAGATCATTGATAAGGAGGTAGATAGTTTAAGGTTTTACTATTTGGGAGATCATTACAAAAATAAAGTAGAGCACATTGGCGTTAAAGCAGGCTTTGATGTGACAGATACTTTGATGTTCTAGTGCGAATCTGAAGTACACATAAAATCCCCGGAGATTCGCACCGGAATTTGGTATAAAAATGAGATAAATATATTAGTGAAATGAAATTTGAGTTATATTAATTTGAAGAAAATTGTGAATATGTTGCAAATTCAAGTGATTGGACAGCTTGAATTTGTACATATTTGCGGTCATCCTCTATATGAGGATGTGAATTGAAATGCGGATAAAGGAATTGCGATGAAAAAATCTGATTAGTCATCCTCTATATGAGGATGTGAATTGAAATTTCTCGATGTTCAGGACGTATCCCATATCGCCAGTCATCCTCTATATGAGGATGTGAATTGAAATCACACTGCAAAGCTTCCATGCTCCTTTACGTTTTGTCATCCTCTATATGAGGATGTGAATTGAAATAAAGATGTATTTGAGAAATATGTACAGCCATTAAGTCATCCTCTATATGAGGATGTGAATTGAAATCCCTCTTTTCCAGCCTTAAAAACATGCCCTTCAGTCATCCTCTATATGAGGATGTGAATTGAAATACGTTTTTATAAATCACGTCAAAAGCATCTTCTCCGTCATCCTCTATATGAGGATGTGAATTGAAATACATGAATTAGATAGTTACAGTTGGGACGAAGAGGTCATCCTCTATATGAGGATGTGAATTGAAATTCTGGATCGAATTTCACATATCGTTCAATGATTGTCATCCTCTATATGAGGATGTGAATTGAAATTGACAATGTTTGCGGCACAGAATGCGAAGTAATTGTCATCCTCTATATGAGGATGTGAATTGAAATGCAGTCATTAACCCACGCTGCCAACCTTCTTGAGTCATCCTCTATATGAGGATGTGAATTGAAATACGTAACTCCGACTATGAGAAAAATTGTCAAGGAGTCATCCTCTATATGAGGATGTGAATTGAAATATCCATCCTGTTACATAATCTGCAACCGCCAGAAAGTCATCCTCTATATGAGGATGTGAATTGAAATTGGAAAACCGTTGGGTTTAACACGAGCCAATATAGTCATCCTCTATATGAGGATGTGAATTGAAATTTTTCAGTTCTGTAAAAGAAAAATCCGGATGCCCGTCATCCTCTATATGAGGATGTGAATTGAAATAATGAAAACCAGTGATCCATCAAAGCAGGATTTGGTCATCCTCTATATGAGGATGTGAATTGAAATACTTTTGGATAATCAACCGTCTGATCTGCATCGCTGTCATCCTCTATATGAGGATGTGAATTGAAATAAACATCAGGGCATCTCCGACCTTCAGGACTTCGTCATCCTCTATATGAGGATGTGAATTGAAATTTAACAAAAGCAAAGATTCGATAAACATTAACATGTCATCCTCTATATGAGGATGTGAATTGAAATCTGCATCATAATTTGTTTCATTATCCCAGGGGCGTCATCCTCTATATGAGGATGTGAATTGAAATACTTCAAACAACTTGAATCCATCGACAACAGATGTGTCATCCTCTATATGAGGATGTGAATTGAAATAGTCCTCAGGGCGGAAAAGGTAGCATTTAACCCGTCATCCTCTATATGAGGATGTGAATTGAAATATTTGCCGTTTGGACAATAAGGATGAGGTGCATGGTCATCCTCTATATGAGGATGTGAATTGAAATTGGAAACATTAATCCCTTGTGCTGCATGGTGTTCCGTCATCCTCTATATGAGGATGTGAATTGAAATTGCATTTCTCGGTTCCGGATGAGGGACCTCTGACGGGTCATCCTCTATATGAGGATGTGAATTGAAATATATCCGTCTACCTTTTCATCCGCTTGTCTCCTTGTCATCCTCTATATGAGGATGTGAATTGAAATACACCCTCCCGGCGGGACAATATTAGCGCCAGAGTGTCATCCTCTATATGAGGATGTGAATTGAAATATCATGTTATCGGCATATAATTTGTAATCCGTAAAAGTCATCCTCTATATGAGGATGTGAATTGAAATGTGTTCGGAATTGAAAGCATATCGTAAGAGTAAAGTCATCCTCTATATGAGGATGTGAATTGAAATTTCCAAGAAACCACATAGGACGTGCATCCGCAGGTCATCCTCTATATGAGGATGTGAATTGAAATGCAAGCTGTAACAGCTTGTTACTCAGCGCTGCCGTCATCCTCTATATGAGGATGTGAATTGAAATCCGTCAATTCCAGATATATATTTCTCACCAAGTCGTCATCCTCTATATGAGGATGTGAATTGAAATTTTACCGGTTGTCACGGCTTGGTACTTGTCACGCGTCATCCTCTATATGAGGATGTGAATTGAAATATTCCATCAAAGCATATATACGCAACCAATTCTGGTCATCCTCTATATGAGGATGTGAATTGAAATGATTCAGAATCCTGAGATTCTGCAAATTGGAGATGCGTCATCCTCTATATGAGGATGTGAATTGAAATACGGTGTATTCCTTTCCTGGTATCACATTCATATAGGTCATCCTCTGTATGAGGATGTGAATTGAAATTCAACAGAAGTGTTTGCCAATGATCCATACTTCCGTCATCCTCTATATGAGGATGTGAATTGAAATACCCTGGTTGTCCATGAAAAATCTTTGTAACGCTGTCATCCTCTATATGAGGATGTGAATTGAAATATCTGTAGGATAAGAATTGACGGTAGTTGTCCAGTCATCCTCTATATGAGGATGTGAATTGAAATGGAATTAGTGCAGAAAAAGCTTACGATCTGATGGCGTCATCCTCTATATGAGGATGTGAATTGAAATTCTAAAGGTGCCAACGCTCTGGCACACGCAAAAAGTCATCCTCTATATGAGGATGTGAATTGAAATACAACAGCGTTTCCGTAGCTGTCCATTCCTGCATTGTCATCCTCTGTATGAGGATGTAAAGTCAAATCAATTAGAATAATTATAGGTGTTATAGCAAAGGATGGTATTTTTGTTAAAGAGAGTAAAGGTCAGCTAAAGCGATCTAAAAATTACTCGATAGAGAATTAATATCGGATTCGTTCGTGTTGAAGGACAGACAATAGTAGTTATAGAGTAAAAGAAGGTGTATTTTTGTTGTATCTATAAGGGTGGAACAAAACGGTTATAGGTCTTTCTGATTATAACTGTTTAGAAGAGGTGATTGGGCTTAAGTAAATTGCGTAGGAGAATCTGCAAAAAACATGGGATTCTCCGGTGGAATGTGGAGAATAATAAGTAATAATATAGTGAATAAAATATTAGCTTAATATTGCTATTTTAATAAGAATTAGATAAAATGATAGCTACGAATATCTATATATTAAATCAAAAAACACCAAGGGAAATTGATAAAATGATTGCGGCAGAATCTGAACTATCCGCAAACGGCGGAAAATATCACAGAAAAGATTAAGTGAGAAATCAGGAGTAAGTTTAGGGTCTGTGAAAAGGTTTGAACAAAGCGGTGAAATATCATTGCTTTCTTTGATGAAAATTGCATTAGCCCTGGAAATCCAACAGGAATTAGAGGAGTTGTTTGAAGAGGTTCCCTTTTTATCGATTGAGGAGATTATAAATGGACAGGATTAGTTATCTCAATGCGTTTTATCATACCTGCAACAACAAAGCCGGATAAGAGCAGACTTTTCAGTCTGCATCTTACCCGGCTGATTTTATGATTGTTACTGTTTTGTATTTTCGCAGTTATTTATTGTTTGTTGTTCTTAACTTCCTGCATCTTCATAGCACGAACCTTCAGCGGCAGGCCAAACAGTGTGATGAATCCGCTTGCGTCATGGTGGTCATAGAGATCACCGGTGGTGAAGGATGCCAGAGATTCATTGTACAGGCTGTACGGAGAAGTGGTTCCGGCTTTGATGATATTGCCTTTGTAAAGCTTGAATTTTACTTCACCGGTTACATACTGTTGTGTTGATTCAACGAATGCCTGGATTGCCTCACGAAGCGGTGTGAACCATTTTCCTTCGTATACAACCTGAGCGAACTGGCTGCCCAGTTTTTTCTTGGTTTCCAATGTGTCACGATCCAGAATCAGTTCTTCCAACTGATCATGAGCTTCCATCAGAATTGTTCCGCCCGGAGTTTCATAAACGCCACGGGATTTCATGCCCACAACACGGTTTTCTACGATATCGATGATACCGATTCCATGTTTTCCGCCCAGTGCATTTAACTCGGTGATGATCTCGGATACTTTCATAGCTTTTCCGTTCAGAGTCTTCGGAACGCCTGCCTCGAAAGTCATGGTTACATATTCGCCTTCTTCCGGTGCTTTTTCAGGAGTTACACCGAGAACTAACATATGATCGTAGTTTGGCTCATTTGCCGGATCTTCCAGTTCCAGACCTTCATGGCTGATGTGCCACAGATTACGGTCACGGCTGTAGCTGGAATCTGCGGCGAACGGAAGGTCAATACCGTGTTGTTTACAGTATTCAATTTCGTCTTCACGGGACTGCATAGTCCATACATCTGTCATTCGCCATGGAGCGATGATCTTTAAGTCCGGAGCCAGAGCTTTGATTCCAAGCTCAAAACGAATCTGGTCATTTCCTTTTCCGGTTGCACCGTGACAGATTGCGGCCGCACCTTCTTTTCTTGCAATTTCCACCAGTTTCTTTGCAATGGCCGGACGTGCCATAGAAGTACCAAGCAGATATTTGTGCTCGTACACGGCACCTGCTTTTACACATGGCATAATGTAGTCATCGCAGAACTCATCAATAATGTTTTCAATATATAATTTGGAAGCACCGGAGAGTTTTGCTCTCTCGTCCAGGCCGTCCAGTTCATTTCCCTGTCCGCAGTCGATGCAGCAGCAGATTACTTCATAATCAAAAGTTTCTTTCAGCCACGGGATGACTGCCGTGGTATCAAGACCGCCGGAATACGCTAAGATTACTTTTTCCTTCATTGTTTGAATCCTCCTTGGAATGTTTATCTTTTTACCCGGTTACCGATGCAGACCGGATAATTTTGGTTTGCTATCTTCACTGCAACTAAATATACATCATCTGAAGCGGATATGCAAGCACTATTTATAAAAAACCAAAAAAACTTGCATAATATGCACTAATAATGTATAATTATACAGAAAAATTGAATGAATTACACAAACTTTTATTTTTAAATAGGAAAGGACTTTACAGAAAGTAAAGGAAGGTATATGATAAAGTAGCTAATTTGCCAGTGCTTGCAAAGGCAGAGGATGTTTGCTTTTTTATGCAGTGATACCAGTAGATTAAGATATCAGGGTCAAAAGGTTATGCGTTTCATGCTTGCATGAAAGAGCATGACTTTGGGACCCGTAAAACATGAGAAAGTAGCCCAAATAGGACGGATTTCGAATGTTTTTAGGATTGCGGGAGCATGAAATGCGGAGCAATCCGTGTATCATAGGGGTTAAAATACCTTTTGCCCCCAACATCATTATTTTATAGAATGGCAGTTTCGGGTATTGTAAATGAAAGAGATTTGAAAATAGAAATTCGGAGGAAAAAGAGATGATAAAAGCGGGTATTATCGGTTCCACAGGATATGCGGGACAGGAAATTGTAAGGCTGCTGCTGGGACACAAGGATGTGGAGATTGTATGGTATGGTTCCAGAAGCTATATTGATAAGAAGTATTATGAAGTATATCAGAATATGTTCCAGTTGGTCGATGCAGTATGTATGGATGATAATATGGAAGAACTTGCTTCTCAGGTTGACGTGATATTCACAGCAACGCCCCAGGGACTTTGTGCTTCTCTTGTGAATGAAGGGATTCTGTCAAAAGTGAAAATTATTGATCTGAGTGCGGATTTTCGGATCAAAGATGTATCGGTCTATGAAGAATGGTATAAAATTCAGCATAAATCCCCTCAGTTTATTGAGGAGGCGGTCTATGGTCTTTGTGAGATCAACCGGGAGCAGATCAAGAAGGCGAGATTGATCGCCAATCCGGGATGTTATACAACCTGTTCGATTCTGACTGCTTATCCGCTTATAAAGGAAGGAATTATTGACGGCAATACATTGATCGTAGATGCAAAGTCCGGTACATCCGGAGCGGGAAGAGGTGCGAAGCTTGACAATCTCTTCTGTGAGGTCAATGAGAATATGAAGGCTTACGGCGTGACGACCCATCGTCATACACCGGAGATTGAGGAACAGTTGTCTTATGCGGCAGGATATCCGATTACGATTAACTTTACGCCCCATCTGGTACCGATGAACAGAGGAATTCTGGCAACTGCCTATGCTTCGCTGAAAAAAGAGGTTACTTATGAAGAGGTAAAGGCAATCTATGATAAATATTATGCAGGGGAACGCTTCGTCCGTGTTCTCGATCAGGATGTATGCCCGCAGACCCGTTGGGTGGAGGGAAGCAATTTTGTGGACGTAAACTTTAAACTTGATCCGAGAACAAACCGTATTATTATGATGGGAGCGATTGATAATCTGGTAAAAGGTGCGGCAGGTCAGGCAGTGCAGAATATGAATCTGCTCTTTGGATTCGATGAGGCAGAAGGTCTTCGGATGGCACCGGTATTTCCGTAAGGAAAGAAGTTTTTTATTGGGAAAGGCAGGAGGAATTCAGAATGAAGTATATTGATGGCGGTGTTACCGCAGCAAAGGGTTTTCAGGCGGCAGGCGGTGCTGCCGGAATCAAAAAAGAGGGAATGAAGGACATGGCGCTGGTTTACAGCGAGGTGCCCTGCGTGGCAGCCGGTACATTTACAACCAATGTAGTAAAGGCGGCTCCGGTAAAATGGGACCAGAGCATTGTTTATCATCATCCAACGGCACAGGCGATTGTCTGCAACAGCGGTGTGGCGAATGCCTGTACAGGCGAGGAAGGATTTGGATATTGTAAAGAGACAGCCAGTACTGCGGCAGGAGTTCTGAACGTTCCGGAAGATGCAGTTTTGGTGGCATCCACCGGGGTTATTGGAAAACAGATTCCGATGGATAAGATTGCAGCAGGTGTGAAGATGCTGGCGCCAAAGCTGGCAGCTACCCGTGAAGCAGCCAGCGAGGCGGCACAGGCAATTATGACAACGGATACGAAGCAGAAGGAAGTAGCAGTGACATTCACTGTCGGAGAAAAAGAAGTGACCATCGGCGGCATGTGTAAAGGTTCCGGCATGATCCATCCGAATATGTGTACCATGCTTGCCTTTGTCACAACGGATCTGGCAATTACGAAAGAACTTTTGCAGGAAGCGCTTTCTGCTGTTGTGAAGGATACGTATAATATGGTTTCTGTGGATGGAGATACCTCCACCAATGATACTGTACTTCTGTTGGCAAATGGTCTGGCTGGAAATTCGGAAATTACGGAAAAGAATAAGGACTATGAAGCCTTTCTGGAAGCACTGACGGAAGTTAATACCGTATTGGCAAAGAAGATTGCGGGAGACGGAGAGGGTGCAACGGCTTTATTCGAAGTGAAAATCGTAGGTGCAAAGTCTAAGGAAGATGCAGTGATTCTTTCAAAGTCAGTCGTGACATCCAGTCTTACAAAAGCAGCAATCTATGGTCATGACGCCAACTGGGGACGAATCCTCTGTGCGATGGGATACTCCGGAGTATCTTTTGATCCGGAGAAGGTAGACCTGTTCTTCGAAAGTGCGGCAGGGAAGCTTCAGATTATTGAAAATGGTGTAGCAGTTGATTACAGTGAGGAAGAAGCGACAAAGATTCTTTCCGAGCCGGAAGTGACGGCGATTGCGGATGTGAAGATGGGAGAGGAATCTGCCACAGCATGGGGATGCGACCTGACGTATGATTATGTAAAAATTAATGCGGATTATCGTTCTTGATAGGAAGAAAAGGTTTGTCTGTGAGAATACCGGAAGGTGTGGAATCAGTGCAGACAGGAAAATTGACAGATGAGAGGATTTGTATGATGGTAAATCAAAAATATTTGGATAAAGCGGAAGTATTGATTGAGGCGCTGCCCTATATTCAGCGCTTCAACCGGAAAATTATTGTGGTAAAGTACGGCGGAAGTGCTATGGTGGATGAGGAATTGAAGAAGAATGTCATTCAGGACGTGGTTCTGCTGAAGCTGGTTGGTTTCAAGCCGATAATTGTCCATGGCGGCGGAAAGGAGATCAGCCGCTGGGTAGGAAAAGTCGGTATGGAGCCGAAGTTTATCAATGGACTTCGGGTAACCGACCGGGATACGATGGAAGTTGCAGAGATGGTATTGAACAAGGTCAACAAGGAACTGGTGGCGTTGATTCAGTCTCTCGGCATCAAAGCGGTGGGGATCAGCGGTAAAGACGGCGGTCTTCTGAAAGTGGAGAAAAAGCTGTCTGACGGACAGGACATCGGTTTTGTCGGAGATGTGAAGCAGGTGACACCGAAGGTATTATATGATTTGCTGGAGAAAGACTTTCTTCCGGTAGTCTGCCCGATTGGTATGGATGAGGAATTTAACTCTTATAATATTAATGCAGATGATGCAGCATGTGCGATTGCAAAAGCAGTAAATGCGGAAAAATTAGCATTTTTGACCGACATTGAAGGTGTGTACCGTGATCCGAAAGATCCGGACAGTCTGATCAGCGAACTGCGTGTTAAGGATGCAGATGAACTGATTGCTAACGGAAATGTGGGCGGCGGTATGATACCGAAGCTTCAGAACTGTATCGAGGCCATCCAGAACGGTGTTTCCAGAGTTCATATTCTGGACGGACGGATTCCGCACTGCCTGTTGCTGGAGATCTTTACGAATAAAGGAATTGGAACTGCAATTCTTGGAGAAGATGAGGAGAATTATTATCATGGAAATGAATAATTATATGGAGCAATCTGAAAATTATGTGTTACATACCTATAACCGGTTTCCAATTGTGCTGGAAAAAGGAGAAGGGGTTCATCTGTATGATACGGATGGAAAGGAATATCTGGATTTTGCGGCAGGGATTGCCGTGTTTGCTTTAGGATATGGAAATAAAGCTTATAATCAGGCGTTGAAGGATCAGGTGGATAAACTTATTCATACCTCTAATCTTTATTATAATGTACCTATGGGTGAAGCTGCCGAAAAGCTTGTGAAGGCTTCCGGTATGAATAAAGTATTCTTTACCAACAGCGGTACAGAAGCAATTGAGGGGGCCATCAAAGTGGCAAGAAAATACGCATATTTAAAGGATGGATGTACGGATCACGAGATTATTGCAATGGAGCACTCGTTCCACGGAAGAAGCCTGGGCGCTCTTTCCGTTACGGGGAATGCGCATTATCAGGAACCGTTTAAGCCACTGATCGGAGGTATCCGGTTTGCGAAGTTTAATGATCTGGAAAGTGTAAAAGCGCAGATTACAGATAAAACCTGTGCCATCATTATGGAGACAGTTCAGGGCGAAGGCGGAATCTATCCGGCGGAAAAGGAATTTCTGGAAGGCGTGCGGGCACTTTGTGATGAGAAAGACATTCTGCTGATTCTGGATGAAATTCAGTGCGGAATGGGACGTACGGGAAGTATGTTTGCATGGCAGGATTATGGGGTTGAACCGGATGTAATGACCTGTGCTAAAGCGCTGGGGTGTGGAATACCGGTGGGGGCATTCGTGCTTAACAAGAAAACCGCAGAACGTTCGTTGGTACCGGGAGATCATGGAACCACTTACGGCGGTAATCCTCTGGCATGTCATGCGGTGAGTACCGTATTTGATTTATTTGAAAGCGAGCACATTGTAGAGCATGTCCGGCGGGTGGCTCCTTATCTGGAGAGGAAACTGGAGGAAGTGGCGGAAGCGTTTGAATGCGTGGAAAAACGCCGCGGGAAAGGCTTTATGCAGGGACTTGTCATCAAAGGAAAGCCGGTGGGAGAGGTTGTGAATAAGGCAATTGAGAACGGACTTCTGGTGATCAGTGCAGGCAGTGATGTGCTTCGTCTGGTTCCGCCTCTTGTGATTACAGAGGGGGATATTGATGAGATGATTGAAAAACTGAAGAAAAGTCTCTAAAAAAGCGTGCCAGTCATATGACTGCTGTCTGAGATTTTTGTAGTAGGAAGGATCTTTGTAAAGGATGTTGTAAACGGTGATATTCTGCAAACAAGCTCTTGTAGATAAGAGCAAAATTCGCAGGAAATTTGCATGTTGCAGCATCCTTTTTTTGTGTTGTATGAAATGCATAATCTTTTGATCCCAGGAACTAAAAAATAAGAAAGCAGGGATTGACAAATGAATTCTACAGATGTAGAATATAAATGAGTTCTACATCTGTAGAAAATGGTCGCCTTTACAGAGTACGTTTGGGCAAAGGAAAAGGAGAAGCTTATGGGTAAAAAAATACAGCGCCTGCCGGATTCGGAGCTGGATATCATGCTGGCTCTATGGAATGGTCATCCGGAGATGACAAGGATGGAAATTGAAGCATTTGTCAATCGAAAAAAAGGATTGGCACCTACAACAATTCTGTCCTTACTGGCCAGATTGGAGAAAAAAGAATTTGTTTCCGTAAAAAAGGAAGGAAAGACGAATCTCTATACTCCTTTGATCAGACGGGAGACATATCAGCAGCAAGAGAGCAAGAGTGTATTGGAGAAGTTGTATGGGAATTCAATTAAAAATTTTGTTGCAGCCTTATATCAGGGAGAAAATGTGAATGAGAAGCAGCTAAAGGAACTGCAGGAGTTTTTACAGGAGATGGAAGAGGGATAACGATGCAGGGAGTGATATGGAATATAGTGAGGGTAAATGTAATTGCTGCTGTTTTTGTAGTGGCAGTAGCGGCAATCTCCAGAATTGTCGGGAGGCGTTATTCCGCCCGTTGGAAATACTGGTGCTGGATTGTACTGGCAGTATTTCTTTTGTTTCCGTATGATTTTTCAAAACATACGGCTGTGATACATATGGAAGTTCCAAGATATAGTTATCAGAAGGAGGAGGCAGGAAATAGGAATCCTTTTTTGGCGGATAAAGACAGAAAGGATGCAGATCCGGGAAGCCGGGAATCAGGTACTTATCCAAATAGCAGCAGCGTGGGAAAACTGGACGGAAGGATAAGTCTGGATGGAGGACGGTCTGAAATTATACAGCAAGGGATAGGAACAGATATCCTGGTGATCATTTTGTGGCTGCTTGGAGGTGTGGCAATCAGTATCTGCCAGCTCATAAGATATAGAATTTCTTATAGAGGGTTGAGGCGGTGGAGTGTTCCTCTGCTGTCCGAGAGGGCATTAGGAGTTCTGGAACAGCAGAAGCAGGCAATGGGGGTCAGGAAAGCGATTCCGGTATTGGTGAGCGATAAAATAAAAAGTCCGATGGTGGTGGGAATTCGAAAGCAAAGTTTATTTTTGCCTGATCGTTCCTTCAGCAGGGAGGAATTGGAACTTTTGTACCGTCATGAGTTGCTGCATGTGATACGCCATGATATTTGGTACAAGACATTGCTTCTGTTGGTGCGGAATTTCTATTGGTTTAATCCGGCACTTTCTTTCATGCTGAAAGAAGCAGAAAGGGATATTGAATATCTATGTGATGAGATGGTCACAGAAGATATGGATAAGAAAACCAGAATTGTTTATAACCGTTTACTGATGACATCGGTACAGCAAAAGAATGGAGGTGCGTTTTTATTTTCAACAAATTTTAATGGGGGTATTAAGCGTTTTAAAAGGAGGGTTGCAAACATTATGTATGGAAAGAAGAGAAAAAAGGGATGGGGATTGGTTTTGGGATGTTGTTTCTTACTGACAGGTGCGGCGACACTGATTGGATGCGGAGCAAGTCGTGAGAATCATGGGAGTGCCTCATCCGCACTGGGAGTTACAGGTGCCGGAAGTTCTGAGAAGAACATAGAAATTCCCGATGCATCTGATATGGAGAATAACTCACAGGAACAGGCAGATACGGTGCCGGATGGAGAAGACAGGGAAGTGATTTTTGGAGGAACTGGTCTGGAAGATGAGAAAGAGTCAAAGGACGAAGCAAATCCCGTGGAGAATGAGGAAGGACAGGAATATTATGAATATCAGGTGACCGAGGAAGGAGACAAGCTAAGGTATTTTAACACAACATACGGTTTTTCATTTCTCATACCGGCAGAATGGAAAGATCAGATTGTACTGGAACACTGGGCGGACAGCAGTACAGATGGAATTTCATTTTCCGATAAGTTAAATGCAGAACAGGGGCAGTATGGGTGGTTGTTTCAGTTTCAGGTAGCTGATACGGATGATATACAGTCAGAGATTCCAGGTTCCGGACGGTATCTGTATCAGTTTAACTTTAATGGTATGGAAAAAATTCTCTATACGGTTGAGGCGACTGATGTACAGGTAGCGCCGCCCTACTCGGAAGAACTTACTGCATCTTACAGGCAGAAAGCAAATGAGGTGAGAACAATCTGGGATTCTGTTAGTTTTCAGACAGATAAACTGGAAAGTGAGAATAAAGTTGAGAATATTCGGAAGGTAAAAGGAGGGAGCTTTGCAGAAATACAGAGAAGCGAGGAGATTCCTGCATCCTTCCAAACGGAAGCAGAATAATCTGACGGAGGGTGCTGTGGTCTTGCAGCACCCTCTTACGATGTATAAATTCCTGTAACAAGGGCATTCTAAAAGAAAAACGCATGAAAAAGGAGTGACTTGTTATGATGGGAATTTTAATTGCGCTGTTGTCCGGTGCATTGATGAGTATACAGGGTGTCTTTAACACGGAAGTGACAAAGCAGAGCAGTTTATGGGTATCTACCGGATGGGTGCAGCTGTCGGCTTTTCTGGTCTGTATCGTTGCGTGGTTTATGACAGGCAGAGAGAGTATCGGCGCTCTGTGGAATGTGGAGCATAAGTATACATTGCTGGGCGGTGTGATCGGAGCATTTATTACGATTACGGTAATTCAGAGTATGGATAGCCTGGGACCGGCAAAAGCTGCAATGCTGATCGTGATTGCACAGTTGATCGTGGCTTATGTGATAGAACTGCTGGGACTTTTCGGCATGGAGAAGCAGCCGCTTGAGTGGCGAAAGGTGGTTGGAATGCTGATTGCCATCGGCGGCGTGGTGTTATTCAAGTGGGAATGAAGAAATCTTGTTTTTTTTGAGGTTCATCTTGTAATTGGTTAGGAAATTCGTTACAATAACTATAGTTATGCAGGCAAGGGACCCTTACAGAAAGGAATGTAAGGAGCATGCATATGAAATTTATAAAAGGTTTATTTTTAGCGATAAGTCTATGTTCGGTTTTAACAATATCTGTGGGGTGCATGCAGGAGACAACCGTGTATGAACTGCAGGATGAGAAAAATCAGGGAGACATTCCGAAAACACCGGATTCAGAGGAAGACAGCAAGGAACATACGGTCAAAACAGTCGAAAGTTGGGAGCAGTCAATGGTTGATGCGGACACGGAAGGACGGTCAGCAGAGGTGGTTGTCTATATCTGCGGGGCTGTAGCAAGCCCCGGAGTCTATACGCTTCCGGACGGAAGCAGAATGTATGAGCTGATTGAAGCCGCCGGTGGATTGTTGGAGGAGGCGGATAACAGAGTTTTGAATCAGGCGGAGGTGCTGCGGGATGGACAGCAGGTTGTTGTTTACACAAAAGAAGAAGCAGTTGATTTACCTGTCCCTGATTCTGGCGCAGGAAAATCTGGCTCAAATGGGAAAAAAGTGAATCTGAATACGGCGAGTGCAGAGGAACTGATGACTTTATCAGGAATCGGGGAAGCCAGGGCACAGGCGATTATTGCTTACCGGGAGCAGCACGGTGGTTTTCGGTCCATCGAAGAAATTATGGAGATTGAAGGTATTAAGGAAAAGCTTTTTGAGAAAATCAGGGAGCAGATAGAGATATAGGAGAGAGCTATGGCAAAGAGAGTTTTGGTTGTTGATGATGAAAAACTGATTGTAAAAGGAATCCGTTTCAGTCTGGAGCAGGAAGGAATGGAAGTGGACTGTGCCTATGACGGGGAAGAGGCGCTGAATATGGCAAAGGATTGCGAGTATGATATGATCCTGCTGGATATTATGCTGCCGAAGATGAACGGACTGGAAGTCTGCCAGCAGATTCGGGAGTTCTCCAGTGTTCCGATTATTATGCTGACTGCAAAAGGCGAGGACATGGACAAGATTTTAGGGTTGGAATATGGTGCAGATGATTATATTACAAAACCTTTTAATATTCTGGAAGTAAAGGCAAGAATTAAGGCAATCATGCGCCGCGCCAACAAAAAAGAGCCGAAGGAGGAGAAAGCGAAGGTCGTTCAGGTGGGCGATCTGAAGCTGGATTGTGAGAGCCGCAGAGTATTTATCGGGGCAAAAGAGATTAATCTGACGGCGAAAGAGTTTGATGTATTAGAATTGCTGGTGTTTAATCCGAACAAAGTTTACAGCCGTGAAAATCTGCTGAATATCGTATGGGGATACGAGTATCCCGGCGATGTAAGAACCGTGGATGTACATATCCGTCGTCTCCGCGAAAAGATTGAGACGAACCCGAGTGATCCGAAGTATGTGCACACGAAGTGGGGAGTTGGTTATTATTTCCAGAATTAAATTTACAGGAAAATGGAAGTTTTTGCGGAGTCTGCGGTTTCGTATCACATTGATACTGGTTATCATCGGGATTATTCCCAGTATTATCATTGAAAATGGAATTGTGAGCAGTTATGAGGATCGTGCGGTAAGCCTGCGGACGGTCACAGTGAAGAATCAGTGTGATATTCTGTGCAATCAGCTTGTAAAGCTGGGGTATATGGAGGATCCCAGCAATTCGGTAATTAACGGGGAATTCAGTATGCTGACCAACATTTACGGCGGACGTATTCAGATCATCAACCGGGATTTTAAGGTGATCAAAGATACGTATGATCTGGATATGGGAAAACTGATGGTATCTCAGGAAGTGATTGCGTGCTTTGATGGAAAAGAGATCAGCCGGTACGACCGGAAGAACAGTTATATCGAGATGACGATCGGTATTCAGAATCCCGAGACCAAGGAATTACAGGGAGTGATGCTTGTCAGTGTATCCACAGTGGAGATTCGGTCAAGTATGGATATTCTGGAGCAGAAGGGATTGTTGCTGCTGACCATTATTATGTTGGTTGTGCTGGTTCTGGGCTATATCCTGTCTGTCTATCTGATGAAACCATTCCAGAAGGTAACACGTTCCATCGAGGATATTACGGATGGATACCTGAATGAAAGTATATCTGTTCCGGATTATCTGGAGACAGAATTGATTACGGATGCATTTAATAAGATGCTTGCAAGAGTACGTTCTCTGGATGAGTCCCGGCAGGAGTTTGTATCCAATGTGTCCCATGAGTTGAAGACACCGCTGACCTCCATGAAAGTTTTGGCAGATTCGTTGAATGGGCAGGAGAATGTACCGATTGAACTGTATCAGGAGTTCATGCAGGATATTACGGAAGAGATTGACCGGGAAAATAAGATCATTACGGATCTTCTGTCCCTGGTGAAGATGGATAAGAAAGCGGCGGATCTGAACATTGAAGCGGTAAATATCAATGAACTGTTGGAACTGGTGCTGAAACGTCTGAAGCCAATTGCAGCTAAGGCGGATGTAGAACTGATTATGGATAGTTTCCGTCCGGTCAATGCGGAGATCGATGAGACAAAGCTGACATTGGCATTTTCCAATCTTATGGAAAATGCAATTAAGTATAATAAGCCGGGCGGTTGGGTGCGGGTTTCCCTGAATGCGGATCACAAATACTTTTATGTGACTGTGGCGGATTCCGGTATCGGGATTCCGGAAGGATCCATCAGTCAGATTTTCGAGCGTTTTTATCGTGTGGATAAGTCACATTCCCGTGAAATCGGAGGAACAGGACTGGGGCTGGCAATTACAAGAAGTGCGATTGTTATGCATCGCGGTGCGATTAAAGTTTACAGTAAAGAGAACGAAGGAACTACATTTTCGGTGAGAATTCCGCTCACCTATGTGGCATAGGAGGCGCAGTATGAAGAAGAAGATAACGTGGCTGCTGCTGACTGTACTCTTGTGTGTGGCGGCAGCCGGCTGCAGCGATCAAAACAGCAGTGACCAGGCAGAGCAGGAATATTGTATGTACTATATCAATGAAGCCGGGAATCAGGTGGTGTATGAGGAATACGAACCGGTATCTGATAACACCGAGGATATGATTCAGGAGTTCATTTACAATCAAACAGAAGATCCGGGAACGAAAAAAGAAGAATATCATAGTTTGCTGCCGAAAGGTGTGGCAATCCAGGGATCAGCATGGCAGGATGGTATTTTGCATCTCAACTTAAGCAGCAGTTACAGTGATATGATGTTTACTCGTGAAATCGTGACAAGAGTCGGTCTGGTACGTACCTTTACACAGATTCCAGGGGTAGAAAAGGTAGAGATTCTGGTGGAAGGCGAGTCTTTGAAGGACAGCCGGGGAGCAGAAGTCGGTTTTCTGAGTGAGGATAGTTTTGTAGAGAATTCAGGAAAAGAGATTAATACGTACCAGAATATTACCATGACATTATATTTTGCCAATGCTGACGGCACGAAATTGGTTCCCGAGGAGCGGAATGTAAACTACAGCAGTAATGTTCCGTTGGAACGTTTTGTAGTGGAGCAATTAATTAAGGGACCTAAGGAAGAGGGGCATTATGCAGTACTTCCTGCGGAGACACATATTTTGAGTGTTACCATTTCTGATGATATCTGTTATGTGAACTTTGATGACAGTTTTCAGAGTTCTACTTTGAACGTCAGGGAGGAGATTCCGATCTACTCGATTGTGAATTCTCTGACAAGGGTATGCAAAGTGCGGGAAGTACAGTTTTCAATCAATGGTGAAAGTGATATTACCTTTCGGGATAAAATCGGGTTGGACCAGTTATTCCGATGGGATAACAGTTATCTCCTCGAAGGGTGATAAGACTTACTGTTTATCAGAGGAAAGGAAATCAGATGATAAAACGCCCATTACTGGCGGTCGGTACAGGACTTGCTGCCGGGCTTTGTATTCTTGCGACCGCAGGCTTTCCGGGAATCGGGAGGCCTGCAAAGCAAGAACCCATCAGCCAGTATGCAAAGCAGGAAGTTTCTGTGATCATTACCGGACGAGTTTATCGAAGGATAGAAAAAGAAAAAGCTTATCAATATTATATAAAAGATGCAATTCTGGAAATGCAGAGCAAAAATCAAATCCATAAATCAATCAAAGATCAAACGGCAGATCAAGCCGGTCAGTGGAAAAATAATCAGATCATAGTTCCAATCCATGAACAAAAAAATACATATATAGTTAAAACTGATGAGAATCAGACAGAATATCAAGATGGCAAACAGATGGTTTCTAAAGGCGAGGTAGTGCCGATAGCCGGAAATGTATTAGTAATTTCAGAAAAAGAAGGGAATCAAAGCGGCGGAAAGATTTCGGTCTGCAGGATTGGTTCCGATATCAGGGTGCAGGGGTGCCTTGAGGACATCGAACCGCCGGGAAATCCCGGTCAGTTTGATCGTGTTTCTTATTATGCGGCCCGTGGAATTTTCTACTCTATGTGGGCAGAGCAGATACAGATTCTTGAACAGCGGAAAAGTGTCTCTGAGCGGGTAGAACAGTTGAGACAGAGGATGGTCAAGAATCTGGAGAAGATGTTGCCGGAGCGTCATGCGGGGATTCTGGCGGCAATGCTGTTAGGGGATAAGTCATCACTGGATACGGATGTAAGACTTAATTACGAAGCAGGATCCGTTTTACATATAATTAGTATCAGTGGTTTACATCTGATGTTATTAGGAATGGGGCTTTATAATTTCTTGAGAAGAATGCTTATGCCGGAGACAGTATCAGCAATGAGTGCAGGTGTAGTGATGGCATGTTATTGCTGGTTTACGGGAAATCAGCCGGCTACGTTACGCGCATTGTTTATGTTTTATGTGATTCTGGGAGCAAAAGTAACCGGAAGAAGTTACGATCCTTTATCGTCGATGAGTCTGTCATTCATCTTGTTGTTGGCAGAAAATCATTGTTATCTTTTTTACAGTGGATTTCAGCTTTCCTTTGCTGCTGTTATCGGGGCGGGTGTCATTTACCCTGTCTGGCGAGACAGGATGCAAAGGAGGCATCGTATTCGAACAAAATGGCAGAAAGGAAAACAGCTTTTAAAAGATAATATTCTGGCATGTATGGCGATTACGCTTACAACATTGCCGTTAACCTGTTACTATTTTTATCAGATTCCGGTGTTTGGACTGTTGGCGAATCTGCTGATTCTTCCGACCATATCTGTGGCGCTGATTCCGGGAGCGGTAGGTACAGCAGTTGGCTTGTTTCATATAACTGCGGGAAAGCTTCTTCTTTTTCCTGCATGGGCGCTTCTTGAGGGCTACGATGTGGTACTGAAGACCATACGTGCTGTTCCGGGTGCAGTTTATATCTGCGGACAGCCGGAAATATGGCAGATTTTTGTATATTATCTATTGCTTGCAGCAGTTACCTGGAGGATGAAATATATTTTGGAAAAGAAGGGGGAGGAGGGTGTCGATCTTGAAAAGGAGGAGATGAGAGGCAGGGGACTTATGAATCGTGTAAGAATTATAACAGGCGGCAGAAGGGGCGCTGTGTTTCTGATAATATTTGCTGTGCTTCTTCTTATGTGGAGAAAGCCGGTAAGTTTGTCGATTGCAGCCTTGGATGTTGGACAGGGGGATAGTATTGTGCTGCGGTCAGGGACGGGGGTTTATCTTATAGACGGCGGAAGCAGCAGCGAAAAGCAGGTAGGAACCTATCGTATCCTGCCATATCTGAAAAGTCAGGGAATACGAACGTTGACAGGCATTATTGTAACGCACCCGGATGAGGATCACACCAATGGAATTTTGGAGCTATTGGAGCAGGCAGCAGCAAGACAGACCGGAATTCGGATTGAACGGCTGTTTCTGCCCGTATGGATGAAAGCGTCAAAGGAGGAACAGCAATTTCTGGAAGTGTCTGAAAAGGCAGGGATTCCGGTCTTTTATCTGCAAAGGGGAGATCAGATTCAACAGGAAGAATTACGGATTCAGGTCCTTCATCCGGATGAAGAAGACTATTGTAAATCACCGAATAGTGGTTCCATTACACTGGGAGTTCGCTATAGGGCATTCGATGCCTTGCTGACGGGAGATTTGGAAGGAGATGGAGAGAAAAAGGTACTGGAAGAAATGGAAACCTGTAAAGAATTCAAAGTGTATGAGTATCTGAAAGTGGCTCATCACGGATCTAGAAATTCTACGATGGAAGAATTCCTGAAAGCCATACAGCCGCAGATTGCAGTCATTTCCTGTGGGGAAAAGAATACTTACGGTCATCCTCATCAGGAAACTTTGAATCGCTTAAAGAAACAGAAGGCAGAAATTTATGATACGCCTTCTGGCGGTGCGGTTACAGTAAGCGTTGACGGCGATCAGCTGACAGTAAGACGATGGAAGCAAACGGCAGGTTGACAAAAGGAATTAAAATCGGTATTGTGTAAGAGAGAATGATAAGAATAAAGTCAGGGAGCTGCCTACATGAAGAGCATTATTGAGGATATTAAAAATCAGGAATTTAAAAAAGCATATCTGTTCTTTGGAACAGAGGCATATCTGAAACAGCAGTACAGGGACAAGTTATGCAAAGCACTGAATCCGGAGGAAGATACCATGAATTTTTCCCGGTTCGAGGGGAAAGGTCTGAATGAAGGCGAGATCATAGATTTGGCTGAAACCATGCCTTTTTTTGCACCTCGCCGGATCATTTTGTTGGAGAATACCGGATTTTTTAAAAATAAAGCCGATAAGTTGGCTGATTATATGGCAAAGCTGCCGGATTATCTCTGTATGGTATTCGTGGAAAACGAGGTGGATAAGCGCAGCCGCATGTATAAGGCGGTTCAGAAGCAGGGGAAGGCAGTGGAATTCACAACCCAGGATGGTAATACCCTGACCAGGTGGGTACTTGGAATGCTGAAAAAGGAACAGAAGAAGATCACGAAAGCAGATCTGGAACTGTTTTTTAGTAAGACAGGCAATGATATGGGAAACATTGAGCGGGAGATGGAAAAGCTGCTCTGTTATACGATGGAAAAAGAGGTCATTACAACCGAGGATATTGAAGAAGTCTGCACCACACAGGTGACCAATCAGATTTTTGACATGGTGCGGGCGGTGACAGGAAGACAGCAGAAAAAGGCATTAGACTTATATTATGATCTGTTGGCCCTGAAAGAACCGCCGCTGAAGATTCTGGCTTTGATCGCCCGGGAATTCAATATGATGCTTCAGGTAAAAGCCCTGAACGATCAGGGGTGTGATGTAAAGACCATTGCTTCACGTACCGGACTTCGGGATTTTGCGGTGCGGAAGTACCTTCCTCTCATCCGCTGGTATACCCTTTCCCGGCTTCAAAATGCCATGGCTGACTGTACCTCTGCAGAAACCGATGTGAAAACAGGCCGTCTCTCTGATACGATGAGTGTGGAACTTCTGATTATTAAATACAGCAGCACACAAGGGAGTCAGCAATGAACGACAGATTTATAAAGAAAATTTCTATCAATTGGAACGAAATAGAAGAAGACACCTATCTGAGAGAAATTCCAGCTCTGCAATTTGAAGAGTTTCTGACTTTCGATCGTAATGTCACATTTTTTGCGGGCGAAAATGGTTCCGGAAAATCCACATTACTTGAAGGAATTGCTGTGGCATATGGTTTTAATCCGGAAGGCGGTACAAAGAATTATTGTTTTTCCACTTATAATTCCCACTCTGAACTATGCAATGCCATCCGTTTGGTAAAAGGAAGCAAACGCCCAAAGGGAAACTATTTTCTGAGAGCAGAGAGCTTCTATAACGTTGCCAGTAAAGCAGAAGAATACCGGGATGGAGACGCTATGGAAATCTATTATGCCAGATACGGCGGAAAGTCCCTCCATCAACAGTCACATGGAGAAAGCATTCTGAAATTAATCCAGGGAACCTTTGTGGAAAACGGTTTATACATACTGGACGAACCGGAAGCCGCACTATCCCCCCAACGGCAATTGACCCTGCTGATAGAAATCGATAAACTATCAAAACAAGGCGCGCAATTCCTGATCGCTACCCACTCTCCAATCCTGCTGGGCCTTCCCAATGCCCGAATTCTGACCTTCGACGAAGGTCCCCTGCATCCATGCAGCTACGAAGAAACGGAAAGCTACCAGGTAATCGAGATGTTCATCAATAACCGGGAATATTTTCTTGAGAAATTATTATCAAAAGAATAGAACAGTCTATCTTCGGAGTGCGCCCGAAGATCCACTTGCAGTGAATACTTAGCGAAGAGCTCATTGGTGATGAGCTTAGTATGAACGCAAGGGAGCGGGTTGAAAAAATACTTGTACCAAGATGTATGTTCAAATTTGTGTCCTGACGGTGAACGGTTTGGGAGGCGTAGCGGTGCTACGTTGACCAAAGCGTTCACTGTCAGGGCACAAATTAGGACGTACAGATTGGTGCAATGATTTTTACAACACGCTCTGGCTGTCGTTATCCCTCCGAAAACGCCATATTAATCCCTTCCGAAATCGTAAAACTCAGTCTTTTGATTGTCTCGTCAATATCCTTCGGAGTCACGAACATCGAACGCAGCGAAGGACTGATAATCTCTCCCAGAAATTCGTCAATTTCCGATTCTTCCAATGCCTCCAGCAGATTGGATACGGCATCATGAACAATTGTCCCTGCATCCACAACCGTAGGAATCCCAATCCCAATTACCGGAATTCCCAGAGTCTCCTTCGTAAGACCGCATCTGTGATTCCCTACGCCTGAACCGGGGCTGATCCCCGTATCTGTCAACTGAATCGTACAATTGAGCCGCTTTGTGTTCCGGGCTGCAAGAGCATCGATTACTACAGCCACATCAGGATGCGTTTTTTCTACCACACCTTGAAGGATTTCCAGCGTTTCCATACCTGTTTGTGCCATCACTCCCGGTACAAGAGAGCTGACCATAGGACAATTCCTGGTTCCTGGTCCTCCAAAACCGTACTCCCGGATTAGATGTCTGGTTATATGAAGATTACTGATTACTGCCGGACCAAGTGCATCCGGTGTCACATCCTGATTTCCCAATCCTACTACCAGTACGGAATTCAGCTTTTCAGGCAGAAGCTTTTTCAGATGGCGTGATAGTTCCAGAGAGATTTCCTGATGATAATCTTCATCAGAGACGGCGAGAGAGGGGGCTTCCATCGTAATATAGGTGCCGATTGGCTTTTCCATCAATCTTGCCCCGTGTTCTGTCTCAATCTTTACCAGAGTTGTACGGACATCTTTGACTTTGTTGTAATGCTTGCGGATTCGTACCCCAGGGATCTCAATATTATCTTTTTCATATTTTTCGCCATTTTCCATGGCAAGGTCTGTACGCACTTTGTACTTGTTCATTACGTTACGCTCCTCGATTCGTTTTGTCGATTTCTATAGGTAGTTTTTACGATTTTTTCTGGAAATATGTATTGACAAAGTAAGACAAAAGGAATAAAATAGAAAAGCATGTGGCGCTGAGGTAACCGTGTCAGCTTCAGCGGAGAACTAGAAAAGAAAAAATAATGATTTCAGTATACAGGAGGTGTACAGTTTGGCTAACATTAAATCTGCAAAGAAGAGAATTCTGGTAACAAGAACAAAAACAGAGAGAAATAAGTCTATCAGATCTGCTGTAAAGACTGCTATGAAGAAAGTTGACGCAGCAGTTGCTGCAGGAGATAAGGCTGCTGCTCAGAGTGCGTTGACAGCTGCAATCTCTACTATTGATAAAGCAGCTTCTAAGGGCGTTTATCATAAGAATAACGCATCCAGAAAAGTTGCACGTTTGAGCAAAGCTGTAAACTCAATCGCATAAATTTCAGATAAACAGAACCCCTCATTCATACCGTCATGTGAGTGAGGAGTTTTTTTGTTTTGGCAAAGGAACCGCCGGCTGAATCCTTTTATTAGAAAAAATGGACATTTTATGTCCATTTTTTTTGTGCGCTGCATATGATAGTTACAGGAGGTGAGCGGTTGGACAACAGATTTGAAAAAAGTTTTGGGACGCTTGTGATGATTGGACTTGGAATTCTTGCGGTTCTGATGCTGGGCAGAAGCTATCGAGTTGTGACAGCCAATGGTTTTGAAAGGGGGAAGGAGATTTTGGAAGCTGCTTATGGACAGGCAGCGGAATGCGCTCTTCGGACATATCTGCCCCAGATTTATTATGATGAGAAAAATCCCGGAAGCGGAGATTTTTTTGACAGGGTAATCCAACAGGCGAGGAAGCAGATTCCAGGAATAGGAGGATCAGAACCAAAGAAGGAAAAAATACCAGAGATTCTGGAAGATGATTCCACAGAAGCTGCGATTCTGGAGGAAAATGAACGGATGATTCAGGCGAAGATGACTGAGGAAAACCAACAGAAAGCGGAACAACTTCAACAGGAAGAGCAAAAAAAGCAGGAAGAGGAAGAAAAGATAAGGGAAGAAGCTGAAACTGCTTCCAGAATTCAACAGACAGGTGCCGTTCAGATTGTGAATCCGATTGCACTGGATCAGCTGCAAAATTTTGATTATCTGGTAAACAATTTTTTTGTGGTAGACAGCAACACGACAGCAGAGGAGTCACAGATTAATCTGAATGAATTGTGGAACAGAGATATGAGGATTACGACAGCCCCATCCAGCCCTCAAATATTAATTTACCATACCCATTCACAGGAGGAATTTGCTGATTCTGTGGAGGGTGATACGGATACAACGGTAATCGGTGTGGGGAATTATCTGACTCAGATATTACAGGATACTTATGGATATAATGTCATACATCTGACCGATACGTTCGATTTGGTAGACGGTCAGTTGGAGCGCAGCAAGGCTTATAATTACGCAGAGCCTGTTATACAACAGGTTTTGAATGAAAACCCATCTATAGAAGTAGTAATTGATCTCCATCGGGACGGAGTAGATGAGTCCAAACATCTGGTGACCGAAATTGATGGAAAACCTACTGCCAAAATTATGTTTTTCAACGGGCTGAGCAGGACAAGAAGAAACGGGGCTATTGATTATCTTCCCAACCCTTACATTGAAGACAATCTGGCATTTTCTTTTCAGCTTGAATATCTCGCAAAGCAATGCTATCCTGATTTCACCAGGTGTATTTATCTGAAAGGCTACCGTTACAATCTCCACGTCCGCCCCAAATCACTCCTGCTGGAAGTGGGTGCTCAAACGAATACGGTAGAAGAAATTAAAAATGCCATGGAGCCTTTTGCAAAAATATTAAATGCAGTTCTTCAAGGGACCAATAAAACTGCCGGTTGAAAACTCTCGAAGAGTTTCATAACCGTCTAACAAAAGAAAGGAATGACAAATCCTACCTTCTTATGTTACAATGACCTTTGTAAACGGACATGTAACAGGAGGAATTATTTTGGCAGCAGTAGATCAGAGTAAGATACGTAATTTTTGTATTATTGCACATATTGACCATGGGAAATCCACGCTTGCAGACCGGATTATTGAGAAGACAGGACTGCTTACGGAACGTGAGATGCAGGATCAGGTTCTGGACAACATGGACCTTGAGCGGGAACGGGGAATTACCATCAAAGCCCAGGCAGTAAGAACTGTCTACAAGGCCGCTGACGGGGAAGAGTACATTCTGAATATGATTGATACCCCGGGGCATGTGGACTTTAATTATGAGGTTTCCCGAAGTCTGGCAGCCTGTGACGGTGCGATTCTGGTTGTGGATGCATCTCAGGGAATTGAAGCTCAGACGCTTGCCAATGTCTATCTGGCATTGGATCATGATCTGGATGTGTTTCCTGTAATCAATAAGATTGACCTTCCAAGTGCAGAACCGGAGCGGGTTATGGCGGAGATAGAGGACGTAATCGGAATTGAAGCTCAGGGATGTCCCCAGGTTTCGGCTAAAACAGGGTTAAATGTGGAGGATGTACTGGAAGAAATCGTGAATAAAGTTCCGGCTCCGACAGGAGATCCGGAAAATCCGCTGCAGGCATTGATCTTTGATTCTGTCTATGATGCCTACCGTGGGGTAATCGTATCCTGCAGAGTGATGGAAGGTACGGTGAAGAGGGGAACCAGAATTCGGATGATGGCAACCGGAGCAGTGGAGGAGGTTGTGGAGGTCGGATACTTTGGTGCAGGTCAGTTTATTCCCTGTGAGGAGTTGAGCGCCGGGATGGTTGGTTATATCACAGCCAGTATTAAAAACGTGCGGGATACCCGGGTCGGCGATACCATCACAGATGCAGACCGTCCCTGTGCAGAGCCCCTTCCGGGATATAAGAAGGTAAATCCGATGGTATATTGCGGAATGTATCCGGCAGATGGAGCACATTATCAGGATTTGAGAGAGGCATTGGAGAAATTACAGCTAAACGATGCTTCCCTTTTCTATGAGCCGGAGACATCTGCGGCACTGGGATTTGGTTTCCGGTGCGGTTTTCTGGGGCTTTTGCATCTGGAGATTATTCAGGAACGTCTGGAGCGGGAATACAATCTGGATCTGGTTACCACCGCACCCAGCGTTATTTATAAGGTGCATAAAACCGATGGCACGTGTATAGAACTGACCAATCCGTCCAACCTTCCCGATCCCTCTGAGATCGATTATATGGAAGAGCCGGTTGTAAAGGCTGAGATCATGGTGACGACTGAGTTTATCGGACCGATTATGGAACTTTGCCAACAGAGACGGGGACAGTATCAGGGGATGGAATACATGGAAACAACCAGAGCTATGCTGCATTATCATTTGCCTCTGAACGAAATTATTTATGATTTCTTCGACGCGCTGAAATCAAGGTCCAGAGGATATGCGTCTTTTGATTATGAACTTCTGGGATATGAGAGAAGTGAGCTGGTGAAGCTGGATATCCTTGTAAATAAAGAGGAAGTGGATGCGCTTTCCTTCATCGTATTCTCGGGTTCGGCTTACGAACGAGGAAGAAAGATGTGCGAGAAACTCAAGGAAGAGATTCCGAGACAGCTTTTCGAAGTTCCGATCCAGGCGGCCGTTGGTTCCAAAATCATTGCCAGAGAGACTGTAAGAGCCATGCGTAAAGATGTATTGGCAAAATGTTACGGCGGTGATATTACAAGAAAGAAAAAGCTGCTTGAGAAGCAGAAGGAAGGTAAGAAGCGGATGCGTCAGATAGGAAATGTGGAAATCCCGCAGAAAGCCTTTATGAGCGTTTTGAAATTAGATGAGAATTGACTGATGTGATGACAGGTGTTAGAAAGGAAAGCCGTTCCGAAACAGTGGAATGGCTTTTTTGTAAAGGAGGAGATCTTGGTTTGGAAATTTATGTACATATTCCATTTTGTATCAGAAAATGTGCATACTGTGACTTTCTGTCGGGACCGGCTGATGAGAAAACGAAAAAATCTTATGCAGAGGCGGTACGAAAAGAAATCGCGGCCGTTGAAAATTCCGGGGAACAGGTTGTCTCTGTCTTTTTCGGCGGGGGTACGCCGTCTGCGCTGCCGGCGGAAGAACTGACACGGATTCTGAATCAGATAAAGAGCAGGTTTACATTGTGTGAAAATGCAGAAATTTCGCTGGAAGCGAATCCGGGAACAGTGACGGAAGAAAAATTATTGCTGTATCGGAAGGCAGGTTTTAACCGCATCAGTTTCGGATGTCAGTCGATGAATGATATAGAATTGCGGCGTCTGGGAAGGATTCATACGGCGGAAGAATTTCTGGAGAGCTATAGATTGGCGAGAAAGGCGGGGTTTTCCAACATTAATGTGGATCTGATGTCGGGCCTGCCCGGTCAGAGTTTTGTTGACTGGGAGGACAACTTAAAGCGGGTGGCAGAACTTGGTCCGGAGCATATTTCTGCGTACAGTTTGATTCTGGAGGAAGGAACCCCTTTTTTTGAGAATATGGATACGTTGGATCTGCCGGATGAGGAGACGGAACGTCTGATGTATGAGAAAACCCATGAGATTCTGAAGGCATATGCTTATGATCAGTACGAGATTTCAAATTATGCAAAGAAAGGGTATGCCTGCAGGCATAATGTGGGATACTGGAAAAGAGCACCTTATCTGGGAATTGGATTAGGTGCGGCATCTTTGGTGGATGAGTGCCGCTATTCCAATACCTCGGATATGGAACAATATCTGAAAAATAGCGGGACACCTTCGCTGATACACAGAGAGATTCAGAAGCTGTCGCTGCAGGAACAGATGGAGGAATTTATGATTCTGGGGCTTCGGATGTGTGAGGGGATTTCAGAGCATATATTTTATGATTCTTTTGGGAAAAAGGTAGAAGAAGTCTATGGAGATGTTATAGAAAAGTATTGCAGCATGGGGCTGCTGAAAAGGGAGGACGGATTTATCGCCTGTACACGGCGGGGAATCTCGGTCAGCAATACAATTTTTGCTGATTTTCTCTTATGAAGATTGGAATAAAAAGAACAAATGTTTGCTAAGGCCGTGAAAATGTGATAAAATGTTACTATGAAGTGTGGCAATAGACAAAGGAGATTTTATACATGGCAGTAAGACAGAAAAAAGAATTTATCAGAATACGCGGCGCAGCGGAGAACAATTTGAAAAATCTGGATGTAGATATTCCGCGGAACGAGTTGGTAGTGCTGACGGGACTGAGCGGTTCCGGCAAAAGTTCCCTGGCTTTTGAGACCATCTATGCTGAGGGGCAGAGACGCTATATGGAGAGCTTATCCTCTTATGCAAGGCAGTTTCTCGGGCAGATGGAGAAACCGAATGTGGAAAGTATCGAGGGGCTTCCCCCTGCAATATCCATCGACCAGAAATCAACAAACCGCAATCCCAGATCAACAGTCGGTACGGTTACAGAGATTTATGACTATTTTCGTCTGCTGTATGCCCGTATCGGCATTCCCCATTGTCCGAAATGCGGCAGAGAAATCAGCAGGCAGTCAGTGGATCAGATGGTTGACAAAATTATGGAACTGCCTGAGCGCACCAAAATCCAGCTGCTGGCACCAGTGGTGCGCGGCAGGAAGGGACGTCATGAGAAGGTGTTGGAACACGCAAAGAAGAGCGGATATGTGCGGGTACAGGTTGACGGGAGTCTTTACGAACTGACAGAAGAGATTAAGCTGGATAAGAATATAAAACATAATATTGAGATCGTGGTAGATCGTCTGGTTGTGAAGGAAGGGATTCAGAAACGGCTGACGGATTCCATAGAAAGCGTACTGGATTTGTCAGATGGACTCTTGATGGTGGATACGATGGATGGAAATATTCTCTCTTTCAGCCAGAGTTTTTCCTGCCCAGACTGCGAAATCAGTATGGAAGAGATTGAGCCGCGAAGCTTTTCCTTTAATAATCCATTCGGTGCGTGTCCAAGTTGTTACGGATTGGGTTATAAGATGGAATTTGCAGAAGAATTGATGATTCCGGACCCGTCTTTAAGTATTGCGGATGGAGCAATCGTGGTCATGGGATGGCAGTCCTGCACGGACAAGAGCAGTTATACGAGAGCGATTCTGGATGCGCTGGCAGAAGCATATGATTTTTCTCTGGATACGCCGTTTCAGGATTATCCAAAGAAGATTCATGATGTTCTGATTTATGGAACAAACGGCAGGCAGGTAAAGGTTTATTATCGCGGGCAGCGCGGAGAAGGGGTCTATGACGTGGCATTTGAAGGATTGATTAAGAACGTGGAGCGCCGTTATCGGGAAACCGGTTCTGAAACTTCAAAACAGGAATATGAGTCCTTTATGCGGATTACTCCCTGCGCCGACTGTCATGGTCAGCGATTGAAAGCTACTTCACTGGCAGTTACGGTTGGAGATAAGAATATTTTTGAAGTTACCTCCATGGCGATTGATGAACTGACGAGGTTCCTGCAGGAGTTACAGCTGACAGAGCAGCAGACCTTGATCGGAAAGCAGATTCTGAAGGAAATCCGGGCACGTGTACAGTTTCTGATGGATGTGGGGCTGGAATATCTGACGCTGGCAAGAGCAACGGCAACCCTGTCAGGCGGGGAGGCACAGCGTATCCGCCTGGCGACACAGATTGGTTCCGGTCTTGTAGGGGTGGCTTATATTCTGGATGAGCCCAGTATCGGTCTTCATCAAAGGGATAATGACAAACTGTTGAAAACATTGCTGCATCTGCGGGATCTGGGTAATACTTTGATTGTGGTGGAGCATGATGAGGATACGATGCTGGCGGCTGATTGTGTTGTGGATATCGGACCGGGTGCCGGAGAACACGGTGGGAAGCTGGTGGCGATTGGTACGGCAGAAGATATTATGAAGAATAAAGAGTCTGTTACGGGAGCATATTTGAGTGGCCGTACGAAGATTCCGGTACCAGAGAGCCGCAAGAAGCCAAACGGCTGGCTTACGGTTCGGGGAGCAAAAGAAAACAATCTGAAAAACATAGATGTGAAGTTTCCGCTGGGCGTGATGACGTGTGTGACCGGGGTTTCCGGTTCCGGAAAAAGTTCTCTGGTAAATGAGATTTTGTATAAGAGTCTGGCACGTGATTTGAACCGGGCCAGAGTGATTCCGGGAAAACACAAGAAAATAGAAGGAATTGAGCAGTTGGATAAGGTGATTGCGATAGACCAGTCTCCGATTGGAAGAACACCGCGTTCTAATCCGGCAACCTATACTGGAGTATTTGATATGATCCGGGATTTGTTTGCCTCCACGGCAGATGCGAAAGCAAAAGGATATAAGAAAGGACGTTTCAGCTTTAATGTAAAAGGAGGACGGTGTGAGGCGTGCAGCGGTGATGGAATCTTGAAGATCGAGATGCATTTTCTGCCGGACGTTTATGTGCCTTGTGAGGTATGTCAGGGAAAACGGTATAATCGGGAGACTCTGGAGGTAAAATACAAAGGAAAGAGTATCTATGATGTACTGGATATGACCGTGGAAGAGGCGGTGACCTTTTTTGAACATGTGCCCTCCATCCGCAGGAAAATTGAAACGTTGTATGATGTAGGATTGTCCTATGTTCGTCTGGGTCAGCCTTCCACAACCTTGTCGGGAGGTGAGGCTCAGCGTATTAAGCTGGCGACGGAACTGAGCAAACGCAGTACGGGAAAAACCATTTATATTCTGGATGAGCCGACTACAGGTCTGCACTTTGCGGATGTACACAAGCTGATTGAGATTCTGAAGCGTCTGGCAGAGGGCGGTAACACGGTTATTGTTATTGAGCACAATCTGGATGTGATTAAGACAGCAGACTATATCATTGATATCGGTCCGGAAGGCGGTGATAAGGGAGGAACAGTGATTGCCTGTGGTACTCCGGAGAAGATTGCGTCGAATCCTGCATCTTATACGGGACAATATGTCAAAAAATATCTCTAAAAACTTCTTTCCATTTTTAGCCACTGTGTTTATAATAGATGAGATAGGATAATTATTCAGGACATGTAAAATTGTTCATGGAAGTAAACGGACATGTCTGCTGTCGCAGACATCACCATTCGAATATCTGAGATATGAAAGGGGATTATTATGGCTGCAGTTACGGATATTGGAATTGATCTGGGAACGGCAAGTATTCTGGTGTATGCAAAAGGTAAGGGGATTGTGCTGAAAGAGCCGTCCGTAGTTGCTTATGATAAAGATGCCGATAAAGTAAGAGCAATTGGTGAGGAAGCGAGGCAGATGATTGGACGGACACCGGGGAATATTATGGCGATTCGGCCGCTTCGCCAGGGAGTGATTTCCGATTATGTGATTACAGAGAAGATGCTGCGGTATTTTATCTCAAAGGCGATGGGAAGAAAAGCATTCCGAAAACCGCGGATCTCCATCTGTGTACCAAGCGGAGTGACTGAGGTGGAACGCAGGGCTGTGGAAGAGGCTACTTATCAGGCCGGTGCAAGGGATGTTACGATCATTGAGGAACCAATTGCGGCTGCAATTGGAGCGGGAGTGGATATTACCAAGCCCTGTGGGAATATGATTGTGGATATCGGCGGCGGAACGACGGATATTGCCGTGATTTCCCTTGGAGGAACAGTTGTATCTGCCTCTATCCGGGTTGCAGGTGATAATTTCAATGAAGCGATCATCCGTTATGTGCGGAAGAATCATAAATTGTTCATCGGTGAGCAAACAGCAGAAGCTGTGAAACTGAGGATCGGTACAGCTTATAAGCGTCTGGAAGAGAAGACGATGGAGATAAAGGGAAGAAATGTGGTTACCGGACTGCCGAAAGCAGTTACGCTGACTTCAGCAGAAATCTGCGAAGCTTTGCGGGAGACAGTAAGCCAGATTGTGGAATCCGTGCATAATGTGCTGGAAAAAACGCCGCCGGAGCTGGCTGCCGATGTGTCTGAACGTGGAATTATTCTCACAGGCGGCGGTGCACTTCTGGATGGTCTGGAGGAAGTGATTCAGGAAAAGACGGGAATCAACACGGCAACAGCGGAGAATCCGGAGATGGCAGTGGTAATTGGTACAGGAAAATATGTAGAACTTATGGACAAGTTTCATTAATGCACGATTACATCGTACAGTACTACTTACTATGAAAGTTCCGGACAGCGGCCATGAGGAGCGCATGATTGCATGCAGCGAGTCATGGACATTGGACGGACAAGCCGGTATGAGTAAGGAGGGCAATAGCCCGGATTACGAATACTGGCGGCGATTGCGGGAGCACAAAGTGCGGAGCAATC
>UQAW01000012.1 GCA_900539175.1 uncultured Lachnospiraceae bacterium | reverse complement strand
ATCCAAGAGGATATATAGCTCATTTAGAGTTTACACAGAATTAATTACAGTCTCCACAAATGATGGCTACATCAATATCTATTCCCGTCATGATGATTTTTTCCTTTGTACCGATGTTGTCATTATTCAATACTACTATTGCTAAAATAGCAAAATTTACTTATACAGAGCAAATTAGCCTTATGATTGGTCAAGTAAATAACCTTCAACTCGAGGCGGGAAATGTTTGTATCGTTATAGTGAATATGCTTATTACTGTTATTCTGTTTACAGCCGCATATAAAAAGTGCGGATTAGCATAAATTGGGGACGTGAGGAAGCCATATATTCACCGGCTTCCCCTATCTCTTTTGCCAGTGCGTTCACTGATGCAGAAACAAACTGATCCTCCAGTGTATGTCCCTCATATTTCTCATGGTCATGAATAACCACCCCAATAGTAACATGATCACTTCTTTTCATTTATATACAAAAGCGACACAAAAAATCAAACCGCCGCGATTCACCACACATTACTTATAAAGATCGTCTAACGTCAACAGCGTAACCTCACCTTTGTCTGCAGCCTCTATGAGTGCCGGCGTAAATCCTCCCTTGGAAAAGATGTAATAATGGAATGTTCCATTTTTACGGAACACCAAAGCGTATCTGCGGATCAACTCCAACTCCTCTATTCCAATCTTCTCGTTCCGATATTTGCAGGAACCGATCAAATACTCGTTTCTTTCCACTGACATTCCAACAATGTCGATCTGTATTTCTTTTCTGTTTTTTGCATCTGTTCCCCACCACTGCCCAATATCACTTAACAGAATAGGAAGATCGGTCGCATAACGAAGCAGGTATTCCTGACACATTTTTTCAAAGACCAATCCCATATAGTCCGGAAAATATTGTTTTACCGCCTGCTCGTAAACCTGATGCATACGTCTGGCACTAATTACGGACATATTTCGTGGAACAAAACGGTACCAGAAGCGAAAAAAATTATCACCGATGGCATAGACCGTCTTCTTTCCGGGTTTCTCGGTGATTGGGGTTTCCTTCTTCAAAATCCCCAAATTTAACAACACCTTAAGGTATTTTGCACATACGCCTGATTCGAGTCCTACTTTTGTAGAAATTTCATTGGAATGACTGGCTCCCCCTGCAATAGCCGTGATAACGGAATTATAGATTGCCGGCTCCCGCAGTTCTTGTTTCAGTAAATTTTCCGGTTCTTCAAAAAGGTAACTGGAAGTATCAAACAGATTTTCCAGAAGCGCTTCGTCTAAATCTTTTTCAACCTCGAGCTTATTGATATAGTGCGGAATACCGCCGGTCACACCATATAAAAGCGCCTGATCCGGTGCCGACAGATCTGGATGAAATGCTGTGATCTCACGGTAGGTCAGTGCCTGTACTTTAAACTGTGCTGTGCGGCGTCCATAAAGGGGACTCTCATAACCTAATACCTGGTATTCCATAAAACTCATAGAAGAGCCGCACAAAATCAGATAAAGCTCTCCGTCCTGCCATCGATGATCAATAATATGCTGAAGCCGTGATGAAAATGACTTCTCGGCCTTTGCCAGATATGGGTACTCATCAATTACAAATACCATTCGTTTATGAGCCGACATGGTTGTAATCTCGTCCAGAGCATCCTCATAACTTCGGTAAGTAGGAAAACTGGAGCTGTCCGGATTTTTGCAGCAATAAATAGCTTTTGAGAGTGCTTCCAGGTTTTCCTGCGAAGAGGCATTTAACGCCGAAAAATAAACCGTTGGCTTTCCTTTACAGAACTCGTTAATCAAAGCAGTCTTACCTACACGTCGCCTCCCATATATAACAACACACTCAAACTGTCCCTTTTCATAGCGCCGGTTCATTGTTTGAAGTTCTTCTTCTCGACAATAAAACATAGCTTTCTCCCTTCTTCACACTTTCAAACTCATAAGTTGGTGTATCGTGAGTTTATTATACTTGTTTTTATGAATTTGTCAACCTTTCACATGTGAACTTCCTGAAATAATTCCCCTAAACAAATTTTAGGCAAATCGTGAAACAAAAAAGCCTTGAAAATCCGGCGTTTGCAGGCAAAAGCGCTTGCTCGGTTAAAGATCTTCTCATAATATCATCTGAAAACTCAATAGAATATGTAGTTTTAAATGGATTTATAGCATGCACGACTATTCTATTTGCATCATAAGGTATATACTCTGTCCGTTTCAAAGCATGAATAACATCCATAAATGTATAGGTTCCTGCAATAACCACTGTATTATCAAAATCATCAAATTTAATTTAAAAACGTGGTATACTTCTGGTACACTTAGGCAAAGTCAAAGCCTGAAAACTCAGTATTTACAAGGGTTTCCAGGCTTTTCAATATTATTCAAACTCGCAAATAAATCCTTACCACTATACATTTCTGTATAAATATTATGATTCTATCTGGTTTTATATGTGTTCCACTGTCCTAAGTCTATAGGCTGTACTGAACGGTGTTATCAATTTGTTATCAAAATACTGTTATCAGACATCATCTTTCATAATATGTCCACATACGGATAATCTTTACATATCCTGCATAATCAATTTCTTCATGTGCGTTGGGTTCTTCTATGACCTGAAATACAATCCTATGCTGAATATTGATTCTTCTTGAACAATATCCCTGTAAATTTCCTGCCAGCTTCTCATATGCCGGAGGATTCTGAAACGGATTTTTTTTCATAATCTCAGTCAATTCTCTGGCTTTTTTGTCTAATCCACAGGATTTCAAGTTCTTTATATCTTTAGCAGCCTGTTTTGTATAAATAATCCTGTACATTACCATTCCACCTCTGACTCATCAAGGCATTCGGAAATATCCGTATTTCCTCCCTCAATGATAGATTCTGTCATACCAGGAACAGACATCAGATACAGCGTTTCTTCAATCGCTTTCCAGTCATCTTCACCGATCAGAACTGCGTTTTTTCCTCTGGTATTAGTAATTGTTACTGGAGTGCAGCTTACATTTACGTCCTGTATCAACTGATAAATATTCTCTCTGGCTTTTGTTGCTGTAATTGCTGTCATGATATCACCTCTTTTTTCTTTATTATGGCGTACGTTTTAACGTTCGTCAATATATTTTAATTGATTCTTTGCAACAATCAGATTGATTCACAGTTTTAGCATCTTATTCCCTCACAAGTGCTTTCAGTTGTGAACTTCCAGATTTTTTCCACCACTGTCCCGCGTCAAATTATAGTTCTCACCTACCGTAACTATGCAGCAGATTATTATCGGCACATGCTTTCATCTTATATGAAGGAAACCGTTTCCCGATCCGTAAGACCAATAAATATGAAAACTGCCACACCATGCGTAACAATGGACCCGCAATTGACTATTCAAAGATCGGAGGATGACCATGGTTTATAACTCTTTTTATGGACTTGTTTTCAACCCTTTTGCCAAACAGCAGCCCAAAGAAAGGGAGTACTTCCGCTCCAAAGACTTTATGGAAATGAATGTCCGTCTCAACCACCTGAAAAACATCAGGGGGATCGGGGTTTTTACCGCACTTCCCGGCATGGGGAAATCCTATGCACTCCGGTGTTTTGCCAAAAGCCTGAACCCCAACCAGTACCATATGGAGTATATGTGCCTGTCCACCATCAGTGTCGCTGACTTCTATAAACAGTTCTGTTCCATTCTGGGTGTCTCTGATAAAAACGGTAAACCGGCCATGTTCAGGGCCATCCAAGAACAGATCACCTACCTGTACCGAGACAAGCACCAGCCCCTGCTCCTTGCCATCGATGAAGCCCAGTACCTCAGCAATGGCATCCTTAATGACATCAAGATGCTCATGAATTACGGCTATGATTTCCTGAACTGCTTTACCCTGATCCTCTGCGGTGAGTCACACCTAAATGACATCCTCCGCAAACCGATCCATGAAGCACTCCGTCAGCGCATCACCATCCATTATAATTATGAAGGGCTCGATGACCATGAAGTATCAGAATATATCCTTCACAAACTGAACTATGCCAGTGCTTCACGCAGCATCATCAGCGAAGCTGCTCTTGGCGCTATCCACGGATACTCCCACGACAATCCACGCCTCATCGATAACATCATGACGGATGCCTTGACGATCGGTGCCCAGCAGGAACGCCAGATCATTGATGACGAGATCATCCTTGCTGCAGTCAATAATCAAAACTTCTGAACCATAATTATTCAATTTTTAAGGCTACGAGATTGTGCCGTTTCTCCGATGAAAAAGTGATTTCTTCAGACTGACGGCGCAGTCAGGGAGATAAAAACATCTATTATAACGTGCCGTTAGCTCCGTTGACAATTCGCCGTTTCACACTCCGGTTCCAATTATGATTTTTCATATTTATGCATGGTAGCATTAATCCTTGTGCAATAAGTATTAAATGAATATTCCGCTTGAATAGTGTATTCTTTTCGGAAATTCAGTGCACTGTAATCCGAAAAAACCCATTTTCACCGGCGTATTCAGCTGATTTGCAAAAATATATTCTTTCATGGATAATCAACCCCTCCATTCGGGGTGTGACATCTACGAATTCGTTTTACCCCCTTAATAAACCCCTTCACACATCCATATTTTTCTATTGCTAATATCATGTACTCTGAACAGCTTGGAGTAAAAAGACAAGATTTTCTCATCATTTCTGGAGCAAAGTATTGGTATAATCGAACACAAAATATCATGATTTTTTTTAAATGTATCAATATGCTACACAATAAAAAGAGCATAAAAATTTGTACAATATAATTGTCTATCGGAACACAATAAATATATTTAATGTACTTCAATAATTTCTTTACTATATTTTTCCCCCCAGCCAAATCAACTATCTTCCAACTACATATTGTTAAAATCAAATCTATTAACAACACAAAACTTGTATTCCACAATACTTTTTCCCATTTAATTATTGGTCTACTTATCATTCTATATATAGAAAAAGCAGCCGTATTGCCACCGATACGACTGTCAATTTCTTCCTCCATAACAATCTGGATTATGCGTTTTTCTTCTCTCTAAGCTTCTGCTTCATAGCATTTACAGACTGATCAAGGTTTTTAACATTAGATGTTGAACACCGGAACTTGTCACCTGGTACAATAAGTCCGAAATTACTAAACTCACGATTAACCTTCTCTTTTTCAGAAGATCCAAAGCATCCTGTTTTTGTCTTAAATGCTTCGATTGTCTCAGCTGATGTAGAGAAGTTTGTAATATCCTTATAGAAGTACTCTTCTGTTGACTCTTTCTTATCATCAGACATCATATCCATCTTATAGCTATACATATAAACCTGTGTATCGCTAAAAAATAACCAAGCCGTTTCGTACTTTGTGCTACGTAACTTATCATCTTTCCCTACAAAAGCATTTTCACTTGAATAACCTTCGAAGAATACAGGATCAATTTCTCTTAACTGATCTTCGTCAAGGCCAATCTTGTTAAGTGCTCTCTGTTTTGTATTAAGCTTAGCAATAACATTCTGAACATGCTGGTCATAATCAGCATCTGTCATTTTACCCAATACAAATACTCCACCATGTCTGTACTTAATAACTTTCTTCTGATCCTCTGTTTTTCCTTTACAAAGTTTACTAATTTCCATATTAGCTTTAAGCCATAAAAAGCCAACAACTATTAATACAATGATAATTACTCCCATTAACGCATTCCTCCTAAGTTCTGTATTTTACGTGGCAATAATATACCTATATATCAATTATGCTGTGGCAAACATAATTAATACCATTACATTACATCTGGTCTACTTACACCAAGTAAATCGAATAATTTTTGGGCATCTGCGTCAGAGTATCCTGCTACTGATGCCTGTGACAACAATTTCTCATAAGTTGGAGTTGTCTTATAAAATTTCCTATGATGATGATCATATTTTATGTATGCAAGAAAATAATAATAAATACCTTTTGGCTCAATCATAATTGCCGCGTTAAGATATCCCTCTATTTTATCAATAATTGAGCGTGGCGTCATAAATGCTTTCTGTCCTTTTAATAGAGCAATCGCTGCGTAAAAATAAGCCTCAGAATTATCAAAGTTATCTTCCAAAGCTTTTTCAAAGCATGGAATAGCCTTATCATATAACTTCAATTTAAGATAACAAAATGCAGCCGACATAATTAATTCATCATTATCTGGATTATTTGCCATTGCTTTTTTATATGTATTGGCTTGTTTATTCAAATCCAATGGTGATAATCCACTTATACTATTAAAAGTCGTAATAACAATTGGTCTAAAGCAATACGGACAGGTTTTAGTCTCCGTTGTTATAGCCGCTGCACACCCCGGACATTCTAATTCTGCTACTTGATGTGACATTTTTACTCAACCTCCTTACTGTGCTTTCTTCTTGCTTCTAAACAATGATTGCATTGCATTGATCGAAATATTTATATCATCTGATGCTACAAACTGATATGTTACAGTCTGTCCACCGGTTGATGAAATGGTCAACTGTCTTAAACCAAACGAATCTTCCTCACCGACTTTAGTATCAACACTTCCAACTAAAACAGATACTATATCAGAATAGAATAACGTCATAGTTTCTTCACTTGTTACTTTACTCTTCATAGAAAATGAATATTTATAAACAAACAGAGAATCTGATGTAAAATAGAATACTGTAGATACATGTTCCGTACTTCTATATTTATCGTCTTCGCCTCTTTTTGATTCTCCACCCGATCCGTATCTATGGAGAATTAGCGGATCTGCTTCCTTTATCTCGTCTTCATCGAGGTTCAAAGAACACATACCCTTTTCCTTGATATCCTGAAGCATTGTCCACTCCATTCGATCGTATTCTTCATCTGATACAATTTTGGATTGTAATTCCGCCTTAAGTTCTGCTGCTTTCTTTATAGTAAAAGTGCCTACTACAATTAGTATCATCCCTACTGCCATCATACAAAGTACTATGTATGTTAATATTTCTTCCGGAGTAATAAATGTGACCTTTATCTTTGCTACAATTGCCAATACAAATATAATGACACCCCATACTATATTCTCTATTCCACCTTTTCTTTTCTCATCACCTTGTTCTGGTTTAGGTGGATTAAAATAGTAGTAAACTTTTGTACCATCGATTTTTTCGTTGCAATCATATTTTGGTTCTTCAACCCGAGCATTTGGCATTTGTGTATCCTCCTAGCGTTTCTTCATCGCTGTTCTTATTTTAAGTTTAGTTTGAATCGTTTTACAATTTGCAACAATAACCGCTCCTGCCTCTTTAGCTGTTTTATCATCGTATAAAGCCTGAATGTTTCCTTCAATTTCCTTCAAGCATTTAGCAATATCTGTTTCACATGCTATTACCGAATCATTTCCAATTCCAAATGCACTCTCATCACGCAAATGTTCCATGACATTTCTTACTGCTGTCTTCGCTGCGTTGACATCTCTGCATCTAGTTCCTTTTATAGACTCATTGATTTCCATTGCTTTTAAGTATGGATCTTTATTTTTCAAAAGAGCTTTCACATTATATTTCGGTTTCTTATTTTGAATAGTATGTCCCAAATTAAATAAAGAAGCGACAAAGCCAATCCATAATAGATACATAAATGCCTTTAATACCCATATCTTATATATTGGCATAAATACTGCATTCTGATCTTGTAATACCTCAAGCAACTCTTCTGGATTATTAAACAACCATTTACTTATACTAATTCCTTTTCCATATGCCTTTGGTAGAATGATTAGATACAGAACCACATATACGGCCAATATTACCACTGGCAATATAAAAGCGACCCATCTAAAATCTGATTTTTTCACAGTTGCAACTTTTACTGGTTCTGAAGAAGAATAATTAGTATCAAGTTCAACTCCTCTTGACTCAACTTTCATTTTGGGTTGCTCTCTGATCGATTCCATTTCAACTGATACCGATGATTCAACTTTTACTGGAATTTTATTATATGTATCACTTACAGTTTCAAATAAATCACGATCTACTGTATCTACTTCCTCCTTACCAAAAGAAGTATCCATATCTGTTCCTATTGTTTTATCCATAATAGGATTTATGCTTTTCTTTTTCTCCTCCCTACTTGGCTGTATAATTACTTGATTAACTACTCTGCCCAATTCTTCTTCTGTAAGTTTTTGCTCCGCATTAATAATTGCATCTAAAAACTCTTTTGCCGAATTATATCGTTCCGCTCTCTTGCTAATTGCTTTAATAATAGCTTCACCCAAAACATTCTGTGCATCAAATGGTAAATTAGGTGCTTCACCTATCATTCTCTTTTCAAATGCCAAATCCTCATCATTGCTGTTATATCCCTGAGGAAACTCTGGAAGAAAAGGATTTCTTGACCTGTTAAGTAGCTTATAAAGAACAATCCCCAACGAATATACATCTACAGTACCATCATATTGCTCTTTACCTAAATATACTTCTGGCGCAATAAAATTCGGTGTACCCTTCATAGATTCAGCTCTAGAACGATCTTTAAGCATTTTGGACACTCCGAAATCTCCAAGCTTATATGAGCCATCTGTAGAGACAAAAATATTATCATCCTTAATGTCCCTATGTATTACCTTCTGTTCATGGCATGAAATCAATGCAGTTAAAATTTCTTTTCCTAGCTTAATTACATCTTTAACCTTTAACTCATTCTGATACAAATAATCGTTAAAAGGCATAAGATATTCCATCAATATATAAATGTCATATCTTTTCGGTGACTCAGATTCTACAATATCGTTTTCATAATAACGTACAATATTCTGAACTCCGGCTTCCGATAATGTACTTATAATCTGAATTTCATTAACAATCTCCTTGAGCACTCCTGCAAAATAATCATCTGCTTTGGAGTAATCACCGCCCATTGAATTCAATACATCAGCATATTGTTTCTGGTTAGGCAATGTAATGTATTTCAAGGCTCTAACATATGTTCCTGAAGCATTTGTCTTTGAAACCTTGTAAACAGTTCCGAACCCACCAGAGCCAATTTTTTCATCTACTGTGTATCCTAAAATTTTTTCTCCTATCATAGTAGTGGCTCCTTAATATTCTATAATAATCAGGGTAATGTTATCGCCTGTATCCTGCCTTCTCTCAACAGCCATCCCAACTAAAAATTTACCTTTATCCTCAGTTTTGATAAACTGCTTAGATAACATATCTTGAATTTCTTCCAACTCTAATACATCTGATAATCCATCAGAACATAGCAATAATAAAGTTCCTTTTCTTATGTTTTCTATTTCATAAATATCCGGAACAAGATCTACATCTTTACCAATGTATTTATAAATCGCCTTTCTTTTAGGAAAAGTTTTTACTTCCTCTTCTGATAATAATCCTAATCCCAAAAGTCTCTGTCCTTCGGTATTATCAATTGTTATCTGTCTCAGTATTCCATCGGTATACTGGTACATTCTACTATCGCCTACATTAAAGCAATATGTATAATCATCTACTGAAACAATTCCACACAGTGTGGCTCCCATGTTTTGTGTTTCTACTTTCTTTTTTGCTTCACAACATACGAAGCTATTTAATTGTAAAACGCAATTGGCAATACCACTTTTTACATCATTTACTTTTTTTATAAGGTTTTTATAATGGGACGATAAGTATTGAACTGTTAATAAACTTGCTACCTCTCCACATTCATATCCTCCCATTCCATCAGAAACCGCCACACAATAGGAGTCGGACATCTCTAACGATTTCATTGCCAATTTTCTCTGATATGACATAGATTTTACTTGCTCAGGAAGCATATATTGCTCCCCAAGCAAATAATTATCTTCATAATTTTCTCGAGAGTTACCTATATGTGAAAAGCTATATACTAGACACATATATTAGCCTCCTAATTCTGTTCCTTATAAAAAGCATCTAATCTTTTAATAAATTCTTCTCTACTAGTATCTTCATATCCTCTGAATACTACTTTCTCTATATCATCGTGCATAAAAAGGAACTGTGAATCTGGTCCCATATTTCCTTCGGGGTAAATAACACCAATGTAATCATATTCCTCATGAGTATCAGAATTTTCCTGCTTTACTCCAAATATCATTAATGGTCTTTCTGCATCCTTTAACCAAATGACACTGCCAATTGGTAATAAATCTTTTATCTGCATTTTCTACATCTCCTATCTAAAAAAAATTAATAAATAATACATTGAAATCATTATCATGATAATAAACAAACAATATAATGCTTTTCCAAATCCTTTTGTCTTTCCGAACAAATTGCAACCTAAGGAACCAAGCAAAAACAGAACAACAAATTCATACAAGCTATATAAATTATCTACATTCTTTTCAAGCATAAAAACATAATCAGTATAAGCTACCAATATTGGGGCACATAAAAATGTGACAATCATCAATACATTTAAAATTCTTTGTATGACTCTCTTTACAAATGTTTGTTTTTCTAAATCTATATATGACAAACACTCATATACATTATCGCCTATTTTTTTACAAATAAATCCTGCGTCAATTTCTTCACTAGGGTGTCTCCCCGAAAAAATTATGGTTGTCGTTCCATAGACCGCATATGCTTTAATATTTGGTATAAATATTAGATTGCCTAATGTGTAATTTAATTCATTCACAATTTTATAATCGCCTTGACAAAACATAAAATATTTATTTGGTAACTCCGCTTTCGTCTTTCTGAATTCGATATAGCGATATACTGAGGCAATAAATACTATTAAATATAATATTGTCAAAACACTTTGAAGAGAAGTTGCAAATAATGAATTCCTATCAATCAATAGCTTTTCATTACTTTTTGATAAAATCAATCCATTCGTTCCAAATAGTAAAGAAATGACTGATAACAATAACTGAAGCTGTACTGTATGCCATCTATACCATTTTCCTGGAATACCATTAAATAAAACACAAAATAAAAGGATCAAGCTATCGAATGCTATTGTAGATAGCGTGTATATCATTATCATATTCTATCCTCCAAAAAGGGATTTTCCCCACTTGGTAACTGCGTTAAATCCATTCTTCACTGCCTTACCCACACCTTTTCCAATGGCAGTCACACCGTCAATAATCGCATCTGATGCAAACTCTGTAAGGTTTTTCTTGTTATCTTCTCCCCAGAAATGAGCAGTTATTACTTCTGTTGCTGTATTAACTGCCCATACTGCTCCAACAGCAACTGCTCCAACGGCAACAGCCGGTGCTGCAGCACCCAGTAAAGCTGTAGCTCCTGCAGTTGCAAGTGCTCCTACTCCTACATCAATAGCCGTTTCAACAACCGTTTCTGATACAACTCTAGCATTTGACATTCCAGGATTCTTTTTCTGCTCTTCTTTGTTACTAATAAAGTTAGTAACCGCTGACAAACCCGTTCCTGCCCATTTTGTAGCAACTTTAATCTTACTTCCTACATTAGTAGCATTCTTGAAACTATATCCTTTGAATTCTTTTGCCAATGCTGCCTTAAATACGGTTCCTTTTGTTGCCCTTGTAGCTTCCTCCGCTATCTCAAATAATGAAGTAACTGCGCTGCCTTTTGTCCAATTCCCAAAAAGCGTCTCCTTTACACTTATTCCAGAATATGCATTTTGGGCTAATGTGCCAAATCTAGAAATGCAATCCTTAGATACATTTATAATACCTTTCTCAACTTTTACACTATCTCCACTCGAAATTGCTTTTCCAAGTGTATAAACAGAACCTGCAATCGAACCAACATTACCAATCTTACCAACAACCTTAAAGATTCCTTTTGCCCAATCAGGTTTATATCCTGACTTTGTCGTAGTATTACCAATATTGTTCGTTTTGCTGTTTCCGACCAAAATAGCCGCACCTACATTGACACCTTTATAATTAGCATATCTCGTCTTTTTTGTAATTTTATCATCTTTGCCGATTACCCATGTAGCAGTACTTCTACGCCCTACATTAATACTATATATATTTCTTATTTTGCTATTTGACCTATTAACTTTGGCTCCTGAATTACTTCCTGAAACCTCATTTTTCAGTTTCTTTCCGGAATTCTTACTCTCAACAGCAACATACCTTGTTCTAGCAGTTTCAAGATAATTCTTCATCCCACTTATTCCACGAGATTCTGCAGATAGTTCTCTACTGATTCCCGATAATCTGAAATTGATATTTGACTCTGCTTTAATCTCCCAATCAAGATTTCTAGAAACCGAATTAAATTGATTCATAATAGAATTGACTCTACTTAGAATCCCTTGCATATCTGATTCGTAATTTGTTAATCGGTATGTATTTACTTTTATTGTCGGCAACGAATATCACCTCCCTCCAGGTTAGTGATATTAGCTCTTCTGTCCTTCAGCAGCCTGAGTAACCGAAGATTCTACCTTGTCATAACGATCCGCTGCCTGATTTAAGAAATCTGCATATTGATTAATCGTATTGCAAATCTCTTCAAAATCATCTGATAAACCTTTAAATTTGTTTACCAATGTCTCTGCTGATTCACCTTCCCATGTTGACTTCAAGCTTTCAATTTCATTTGTCATCTCGCTTGTAAATGTTTTAATTGAACTTGAAACTGTCTTGAATCCATTAGCTTTATCTCTCATTACAGTTGAATTTATTTTAATTGTAGCCATTCTAATTTACCTCCTAGTTTCCTGCATATAAGTTGCCTGCGGCATCTTTTAATGATTCTTCTGTATTCTTATAGTTTGTTGCAGCTGATTTCAAAAACTCTGCATAACTAAGAAGCACCTGTGACATCTCCTGAAAATCATTTCTGTAACCTTCAAGCTTTGTATTAAATGTTTCACTTGCAATACCTTGCCACTGAGCAGATCTTAAGTTCTGAAGCTCTGTATAAAGTTTTGCCCACTCTGTGTTATACTTTGCTGTTTTCTCCTCAATTACTGTTGCTGAAGAATCTAATCTTTCTGTTGTTACTGTCCATTCACTTCCCATGGTTAATCTCCTCTCAAATATAAATTATTTTCTTCTTTTTGCTGCTAATTGTCTTGCCAATTCTGCTTGATGCTCATCTTCCTGTTGGATTCTATTCGCAACATTCTTTATCGTTGAAGAAACGCTTGACATTGAATATTTTGTTTTCCGCATATCCGCAATCAATAAAGTCAGATGATTTTGATAAGCTGTTGATGCAGGCCCTTTCCAATTTGACCTAACGGAATTCAAAATATTATCTAACTTCTGAATTTCTCTATCTAAATCACTTGACAAATTGTCAATTGTATTTGCTTGTCCAACTACTTGTCCGCAATTAATTCGAAAGCCTGCCAAGATATCACCTCCTTATACCAATATCAGCTTTTCGCCATTAATTATACCTAACTGACTTAATCCACAACTCTGCGCAAGTGCTTTTCCCGTACTCTCTTGAATCAGCATATAATTGACCATCTTGCTACATTCAGCCCCAGGATACTCATTCTCCAACGTTTTTATGATCAAGCCAGTCATTTTTGAAATATTCATATCATTGGGTACTATGAAATTATGTGTTGTATTAATGCCTAGTACTTCTACATTTATTGACATTTTATCACTCATAAGCTCCTCCTAACTGCACAAATGATGCTGCATCCTTGTAGAATACAATTGCTTGGTTCTCTTCCAACTCAATACTCCTATATTCTTCTTGAATAGTGTACAATCCATCATTCAGCAAATATGCTAAGTTATTATCAGCTCCTCCACCGACAACAACTCCAAACTCACATTTTACCAGCCTTAAATATAATTCTGTTGAACTATAGTCAGAAATTCTGTTCATGTTATCTACCGTAATGATAACTTTCTCAGAATCATTTCTTAATATCATTTCTAACTGCCCCAATGCATCATCTGATATCTCATCAAACAAATCCGCAAATCCGTCAATCACCAAAACATCGTTAGAAGACGCATACAACTCTATATATTCATCAATATTTGCTATCTTTAGCTTCTCAGAGACTTCAAACTGTTCAAATCTCTTTGAATATACTCTCAGCTTTCTATTTCTTTTTATAATTTGATTACAAATATCCAAAACAACCTTACAATCATCATTTTTATTAGCAATAAATGCACGTTTTTGCCGAGTTAGTGAAAAATCAATTAGTTCGCCAGATTTTATTTCCCTTCCCAAAACAATCGTATCCGAATCGTTCGAGCCATGATACTTCTTCATTTCTTTTTTCTGATAAACTGGTTCATATTCCTCTTTCTCATAAAAGTCCATCTCGTTCTGTTCAGAAATAAGGTATGGTTCAAGTTCTCCATATTGATTTTTCAAAGATGCATAATATGCATTTATCTGCTGTCTCCTATTTGCTTCCGATTCTGCATCAAACGGAACTGCTACTTGCATTTCTGCAACCGTCTTTCCATTAACAACAAGCGTTCTACCTTTTATGTTTTCTGGGAATACAGGAATATGCACATTAAGAATATCTCTATAACTTCCTGTATCATTCATATTGAACATTACTTTGCTACTGATATGATCCATTACCTTATAATAAATTGCCCCTTTACTACTTCCTGTAATAATAAAGTAAATACCACATGCTCTTGATGCAGCGATATGCTGAACTAATACATCTTCACATTTATACATCTTCTCTCTAAATAATGCATAATTGTCAATAACTGCAAGGATTATTGGCATATCCTGACCACCAGCTTCAAGGTAAGACTCGTAGTTTGCGCAACTAGCTTCAACAAATTTAGCTCGTCTATCCACAATTATTTGTCCAATTGTGTTTAAGACTTGATTTACCTTGGCTTCACTCTCATCCGTCACATAATTTGCACAGTGAGGCATTTTAGATAACCCCATTAAACTGCCACCGTTAAAATCTATTATAAAAGAATTGAAACTTGATGGACTATTCTTTAATGCCATTGCATAAAAGATTGTCTGAATTAATGTGCTTTTACCTGTTCCAGTAGAACCATATATCGCCAAATGTCCCTTTTTAACAAAATCAATTGTAAAGTTAACTTGCTTTTGAATATGTGGTAAATCTAAACGTCCACAAGTAACAACTCCAAACGAATCATTATCTTCATTAGGAAGTGTTTCAAATCGTAACTGTTCAGGCAATGGATCTAGCCATAACTTCTTTGCCTTAATTTTCAGTTCTTCTCCCAGATTTGACATAACCTTCATTACGGCTTCAAGTTGCGTAAGATCTGTTTTCTCTCCTCTTGATATATCTTTAGCTGCTCTGAGTTGTTCACCTGGCCAGTTAACCATACTAACGGTAATACTCTCCTCATCAACAAAAGAATCTTGAGGGACATATTCAGCTCCACTATATCCAGATTGAATAAGTTCAAATATTTCATTATAACCAACCTGAACATAGGCTCTACCTGGTGTTTTTATCATTGCTGCAATCGGTTTATTAATCATGTCTGAACTATCTTGTTTATCCATTACTTTCAGACATACCTTAAATCTTGAGTTACTCCAAATCTGAGGATCTACAACTCCGCTAGGTTTTTGTGTTGCAAGAATCAAGTGAATTCCGAGACTTCGTCCTACTTGTGCAACATCAATCAACTTAGCCATAAATTCAGGATGCTGCGCTTTTAATTGGGCAAACTCATCGATTACTATTACCAAATGTGGCAATGCTTCTGTTAATCTGTGTTCTTTGTAGTACCTATGATATGAATTAATGTCAATCTTATCAATTCCGAGAAAAGAAGCTGACTCATTAAAAATTCTTTGTCTATTCTTCACTTCCGCCTCAAGAGACACAAGCGCTCGATATAATGTATTTCCCGACAAATTAGAGATTGTAGCCGCAAGGTGTGGACTATTTAAAAATGGTCTAGCCATATCTCCACCTTTAAAATCTACCAAAACAAAGGCCACTTCATTAGGGCTATAATTTATCATCATTGATAAAATATATGTTTGTAAAAATTCACTTTTTCCAGAACCAGTTGTACCTGCAACCAAACCGTGACATCCATGATATTTTTCGTGAATATCAAGACAAAACACATCACCTCCAGCCATCACGCCAATTGGCACTGCCAAAGATTTGTTGGAACTATTTGCATTCCAATGGCTTTCTATATTTAATGCTTCAACGTTTCCAACTTGATATACATCTAAAAAAGATATTCTCTCCGGAACATTAGATGCAGCCTTCTCTTTCTTTATTTGAACACGAGACAATCCTCTTACTAAGTTGTCAACATCTTTATCTGTCAATGTATCAGGTGTAAATAGAATAAATTTGTTATCATTTTCGTTCTTTACATATACACCACATGTTTCATCATTTCTTTGAATAATTGCTTCACATTCTTTAGGAATTTGATTGAAACGCTCTCCGAAGAAAACAGCTGACACTCCAAGTATATTTTCACCGTTTACCAATACTTTCTTAAACGGAATGCTATCTATAATTGAATGATCAAATGACAAAACAACATAATGAGGTGTTCTTATATCATCTTTATCTAATGTTTCTTCTCTTGTCTGAAGTTTCTCATCAAGCACACTAAATAATGTGTATGCTTCTGCCTCTGAAGTTGCCACATATCGGCTTGTCTTATCTGATGCCCACATGTGAGGCAAATCATTAAATATACTTAACGCCTTCTCCTGGTAACAATTATAAACCAACACAATTTTTACTTCATCTGGAGAGTATAACGACACTAAATTAGTGATTATATTTTTTGCAATTAATTCATAATTTCCAACGACACCAACGACTTTATGCAACATCAAAGAAAGTGTAATTGGAACTTTCTTTATTTCTCGATATTTATCCGCTAACTCATATGCCTCATTTTTTAAGAAATCATCTTCAAGTTCAAATCCTTTTTTCTTTATTGCAACCTCTACTCCAAAAGGTCTCGTCCCTGTGCCTAATCGAACGTTAAGAAAATCATCATCTTTATTTGACCTTTCCCATAAATGTCTGTTTTGACTTGTTATATTTTTGATCAAATCAGCACAATTAGGATATAATACTTCATTCCAAATACGTGTATTTCTTTCATAAGAATGAACTATTTCACTCTCTTTTTCATTCAAATATTCTCTGTACTTCTTTTGCCTATACAGTTCATTAGCTTCCGCTAATCTTTTAGTATAATTTCTTTGCAATTTCGGCCACAACAATGCTCCCATCAACATGCTTACCGCCATTATTGCACTTGGAATTATTGATGCATAATCTTTACTCTCAGAGCTAAGTACTCTTGATATTGTAACCCCAAAGCTCGCTAACATAGCAAACGTCATTGTTATTGATGGACCAGCCGTCAAAATAAATGGCATCTCCTTTTGTTTTTGAACAGGAGTTGGGAGATCAATTTCTACAGAATCTCTATCCAGGGTTTTTTGAATTCTTGGTGTTCTTACATACAAAGAATCAATTTTTTCTTTATTAGGAATAACTGTAGCAATATGTTCTTTTAATCCAATACCATTCACAGTAATATTAGAAGGAATGAGCAGCATTGAAGTATAATAAACCAAGCTCGTACCCATAATAAAAATATGATCCCCATTTGTTAATTGATAATTTGTTTCCCTCTTTCCATTTATGTAAACGCCAGCTTTTCCAGAGATATCATCAACAAATGCATTTCCAGTGCTATCTATTCTCATTGAAGCGTGCTTACGTGAGACACTTGCCGAGGTATTTATTATGATATTCATTTCAGCACTTCTGCCTATAAAATAGGTTGAATTATTTTTTAATTCATAAACTTTTGAATTCAATGAACATTTATCATATTCAAGCACAAGCATTGATAAAGATACATCTTTACTTGTTACTCTTATGTAATCACCACTTCTAAGAATTTTTTTTCTCTCTAACGATCCTCCGTTTATGGTAATTTTCCAAACACCGTTTCTGCCATCAATACAAAATTGATTGCCTTCAGCAACAATAGGAAAATAATATCTCACACCTTGAAAAGCATATTCTTCATTGACAATCCCATTAAATGAATTGGCTAAAATATCGCGCATTTTATATTGATTATATTGCTCCCCGCCAAATACTATTACAAAGAATTCTGCCATATGTCCTCCTAATCTTACAACTGTGTTCCACAGTCACCACAAAATTTCTGTGATGGATCGTTTTCTTTTCCACATGATGAACACTTTTTAACAAGTTTTGTTCCACAATCGCCACAAAATGTCTGTCCAACAGGATTAACTTTTCCACAAGAAGAGCACCGTATTCCTACAACCATCATCTTTCCACATGTACCACAGAATTTTTGTCCTACCAGATTTGATGCTCCACAATGTGGGCACTTATTTCCGCTATTACTATTGGGTTGTGCATTTATACCAGTTCCATTTGGAGTAATGTTCATTGCCCCACCAACATTCTGAAACATCCCCCCTGCCTGATGAGCAAATCCAAGGCCAATTCCAAGACTGGCACCTGCCGTTGCTAATCCGCCAACACCATTGTTTTCTGCAAGATTCTCCATAATATCAAGAGAACGTCTCTTTGTATAAAAATCTCCGCCAAGAGACAATTCTTCTTTATAAGTTCTGAGTTTTTCATATTCATCCTTTGAAGGAGTAATGGTTTCCACATAAAAATTGACTACTTCTGCACCAAATCTGTCGAATTCATCTTTAACTGCTTCCTCGCAATCCTTAGAAATTTCCTCAAGATATCCAGTAACTTCCAAGAAAGAAATCTTTTGGCGTATCATATATGCGGAAATAACATTTTTTATTTTGGAAACAAGGAGCCCACTAAAATAACTTGCCGCAAATTCATATGTAACAGTAGAACCATTAGGTACTGCACCAACTAGTTCAGTAATGAACATTCTTGTATCATTAATTCGTACACCATATGTACCATGGGATCTAATAGATAAAATAATACCATATTTAGGATCCTCCACAGGAAATGCATTCGGAGTACCCCAATTCATATTTAATTTAGAGGTTTTGTTAATGTAATAAACTTCAGCTGTAAAAGGGGTATCTCCTCCAAATGGAAAATTAACCAATTTATTTAATAACGGTAAATTTCCTGTATGCAGAGTGTGTGTTCCTGCTCCAAATAAATCTAGTGCCTCACCTCCTTTAAAAAATAATGCTTCTTGTCCTTGATTAACAATTAACTGTGAACCAAGTACAAATTTTTCGCTTGGATATTTATAAACTAACCATGGTGAACCATTCTGTGATCCATCATATTTGATTCGATCAATCAAAGCCTCTTTCTTTTCATTTCCTTTACCAAATATCGCCATCACTTTCCACTCCTTTCAAAGAAATGATCCTTCTCATATCACAAGGCATGCACAACATCGCTCATATCGGCTTTTCCATCCGCATCAAAGAACACATCGGCCGATCCAAAAGATTCCAGGTTCAGATACAACACTTTTCTTCCTTTACCTGCGTAATTCCGTGCACATGCCGCGGCCACCGTTGAACTCCCCGTTCCGCCGCTGATTGATGTAAAGCTTATCACTTTGCATCTTTTATTCTCTGATTTCGCATCCGGAACATTGACAAGATGTTCAAAATATGTTTTTAGAATCTGTATGTAAATGAAATCAATACTCTGGAACTTATAAATCGCTTTCCTTCCCCGGAAGCTCTTCTTATCAGGCATCCCGACAAAATATGCGAAGCTGCAATGTTCCGGTATTTTTTCTTCGTTCACATAAAAAGCTTCATCCGCTATGAAAATATCAATTTTGACACGCTTCAATGCAGTAAATGCAATTTCGTGATCTGTAAATGCGTAGACTTCAAACTGATCCGGGTATTTTTCATGAAACTCTTCTACCAGTTTGCTCAGATATTTTATATCATTTTCCAAAATTGCCAGTTTTCGTTTCATACAGTTCCTCCATCAGGCAGTTGTACAATAACTGCTAACCCTCTTATGCTTTATCAATTGTTTCCGGTCATATTTACAAATCCCCAACTTATGATACATAAAATTTATAACTTTACATAAATTATCTATGATACTCATCATCCTTCTATCCTACTTTGAAAGCAGCGTTATATGTTTCAAAAGCTGCATGAAGAATTTACTTTTCTTAAAATTCTTTCCTTCTGCGGCAACTTTCGTAGAACTAATTATTTTGCGAAAGCGCCGGCAAAATGCTGTGTAATACCATGCATTTCACAATTTTTGACCAAATTAGTGACCAGAAATAGCTTCCAGTTTTTCCATACAACTGCGTTTCAACTCCATAGATGGATGCACGTAAATATCCAGTGTAATATTTACTCCTGCATGGCCGAGGATTTCACTCAGGGACTTAACATCCACACCGCATTCCATACATCTTGTGGCAAATGTATGTCGCAAAGAATGGTAAGGAATGAGTGCCAGGCCGCTCCTTTTCAGCAACGCCTTATATCGATTCTCGAGTGTCCGTGGATTCATAAACGTAGTGCTTCCATTCATTGAAACAATAAATGGAGAGGATGATCTTTGTTTTTCTTCTTTTAAAGCTGCAGCAACGGAATCCGTAATCGGAATCAAACGATTGGAAGTTTCACTTTTTGTGGAACCAACGCGAAGGGACATGGTGCTGTCTTTGTTGATCCGAACGATTGATTCACTGACATGCATGACATTTCCCTTAAAATCAATATTTTTCCACTGCAGAGCGCAAACTTCTCCAATCCGAAGACCGGTATGCAGACTGAGATACACAGCGAGATTCTCTCCGGTAAGATTTCCTGTGATCTGTCTTTCCAACAGTTCCTGTTCTTCCTTTCTCAAAACAATAATGTCCCTTTTTTCGCTTTTTGGTTTATAAATCTGTCCTTTCATCGGCGGACACAATTCCTCACTGACACCATACTTCACCGCTGAGTGAATGATAATTGACATTGTACGAACATAATTCTTAGAGAGACCGCCTTCCCCATCAAGACGACCGCAGGAAAGTTTTTTCAGAAGGAAATTATTTACCATATTTGCATCAAAATCAAAAATCTCTATCTTGCCGAGTTCCGGTATGATATGTTTTTCTATGCAGTACAGATATTTCCTATATGTTTGTTCCTTCAACTTCACCCGCTTCCAGGAAAGCCATAAATCCAGTATTTCTCCAAATGTATACTTTGAAGATTTAAGCGTCTCCGACTGTTTTTGCCTGCTGCTTGCTTTTTCTCGTTTTTCCTTTACCTCCCGATAACTTTTTCCATAGACGGAAGCATACCTTGTTTTTCCAAATTCATTTTTACCGCTTACATACCTGGCTTCCCAACGGCCATCTTTTCTTTTGAAAATATTTTCCCCTCTCCTTGCCATTGCCCTCTTGCTCCTTTCGCTTTTGCTCTGACGATAAATTTGACCATAAATGACTGCATAGTAACTTTCATAATTCAATTCTTATGATACGCATAGATGGAGAGCTATTCCAAAAAACGACAAAGTGATGGAATATTCTCCGTTTCTCGATCAAATTTATTGACTCGTTACACAATTTGAGATATAATTACATGGTAATACTGTACACAAAAACCTCATCACCCTTTCGCAAAATAATTAGTTCTACGAAACTAATCAACGGTTTGGTTGTACTTTTCTGTTTTTATTATAGCGTATATTGTTGGATTCAAATAACAATATACGCTATTTTCCTGCTCTATTTGGGGTATTAGGAAAATCTGACAATCCGTGGCTGACAACAGCTATAGAAATGGATCATTAATTAGAATGCTAAAACAGACTTGCTGTATTTAAGTCAAAAAAACACCTGCCATCACGGACAGATGTTCTCTCTTAAGTATGTCATTTACCTATATATGATTCTTATAAAGATATCTCGCTCGGGGATTTTTCTCCATAGCTATTACTGATGTATGTCTTTCCCACACAAGCACTTATACCCTTCAGAAGTGGCATACGAAATATCTTTCAGTATCTGGAATCGCAAAGACATAGAAAATTCCTGAAACAGCGCAGAGACCGGAATGTTCAAGCAAAATTTTCATCTGCTCACTTCGATTGCTTCCGAAGTGCATCTGCAAATCTCTTCCACTGCATACAGCGGAAGATTGACAAGCAAATCTTCTTTTTTATACTCCGCCATCGAGGTGCGGACAGAAATTTCGGGATTGAATTTCTCACGGTAGGTTTTCAGGCTCTTTGCTTTCAAATTGACCTCCGCCTTGACCTCCACAGGCACGATCTGCTCACCGGTATCAATAATAAAATCCACCTCGCAGGATCCACGGTCGTTTGTATAGTAGTAAACGCCCAGATCGTCAATGGTTTTAAGCTGTTGGCATACATACTGCCCGGTTAGTGCGCCCTTAAATTCGGTAAATAAATCGTTGCCGTCAAGCAATATACGCTGGCGCAAGCCAGTCATACAGCCGAGAAGTCCTACATCAACGATAAATAACTTAAAGGCCTTCAAATCCTCATAAGCTTTCAGCGGCATTCCAGCGGCATTCACACGGCTGACCTTGTGGACAAGCCCACAGTCGCAAAGCCACATAATCGCTGCTTCATATTCTTTTGCCCGTGCGCCCTCGCGTACAAGACCGTAGATAAATTTTTTGTTCTCTTTAGCAAGCTGAGAGGGAATACTGTTCCATATCATACGGATTTTCGGCACAATTTCAATAGGAGCATGCTTGGAAAAATCCTGTTCATAAGCCGCCAATATGCGTTTTTGGATTTCCCGAACCTCGTTAAAATCTTTTTCTTCAGCAAAGCTCTGCACCGCTTCCGGCATACCGCCCACAAAATAATACTGCTTGAGCGCATCGACATAAGTCTGCTTAAAAGAAGTAATCATTTGGTAATCCTGTTTATCAAGAAGTCCGGCAAAACGCTCGCCGGCAGTCGCCGTTAAAAACTCCTTGAAGGACAGCGGATAAAGACTCAGAAAATCCACCTTGCCCACGGGGAACGATGTACCCCCGTGCAAAGCAATACCAAGTAATGACCCTGCGCAGACAATATGATACTGAGGCGCATTTTCATAGAAATACTTAAGGGATGACAATGCTCTCGGTACCTCCTGCACTTCATCGAAAATCAACAGCGTGTTGTCCGGATCGATTTTTCTGCCGTGATACAGCTCAATTCCCATAATCAGGCGGTCGATATTCAGATCGGAAGCGAACAACTCTGCCATTCTGGAATTGGAATCAAAATTAATATATACGGTGTCTTTATACGCCTTACTGCCGAATTCTTTCATCAGCCAGGTCTTTCCCACCTGTCTTGCACCCTCGATAATCAACGGTTTGCGGCGTTTGCTCTCTTTCCATTTATAAAGCTTTTCTATTGCAACTCGATACATGGGCACACCTCCACTCTGTAGTACAAATATAGTATGGCACATAATTCCAAAATATGCAACGTTAAATAGAGGTTTCAACACATTTTTTACAACGAAATGAGAGGTGACTTACGGACTACTTATAACATTAGTCGCAGCGGCTCCATTCTGCTGCCAGTTCAGAAGCTTCCCAACGATATGGGAATCCAATTCTTCCAGGTTCTTATCCGTAATCTCTTTCAGAAGGAACTGTAAACACTCCAGTGCCATGTATTCATGATTTCCAGCCAGACAAACCACATTATGCCTTTTCATTAAATCAAGGATAACTTTGATCGGATTTGGACCTCTGTCAAGAATATCTCCCAACACATACAACATATCCTCATCGGAAAAATGTATCTTCTTAAGTATTTCCATATAAGCATCATAGTTACCATGTATATCAGATATCACATATGTACTCAATTTTATCCTCCACTTCGACAACTTAGGAACTATAAACAAAGGGAAACGCTCAAATTTCATATCGTCAGCCTGAAAATTATTACTTTATCACTTTTAATTCGGCAACTGCACCATAATGTAAAATGTGAAACTCAGCAGGAGCAATTTCGGCAAGTAATTTTTTATGCTCCCGTTCCCATGCAGCGATCTCCCGCTTCGTAAGAGAAGCACCAATGCCCCGGCAGGCTTTCATTCTGCCATTCCAACTCTCACGAGTAAAATGCACCTCCAATGGATATTCCTCATGATAAACGAGTTCAAATTTTTCTTTGTAGCAATCAGGGATATCTATTGGATGAATCGTTTCTCCTGCACCACTCCACTTAGGGCTGTATTTCAGAACAAGTCTCTCGCTTTCCCCTGCAATTTCATCCTCAAAAGGCAGCCAGGCCATATATAATACAAGAATACGTCCACCTGGTTTCAACATGCGGAAAAACTTATCACGAATCTGTTGATGATCAAAATACCAAAAGCACTGACATGCAGTGATAACATCGAAAGAATTATCCGGAAAATCTATATTTTCCGTAGCTAATGGAGAATACTCAATATCCATACCTCTTGAAAGAATTTTTGCCTGCTCAATCTGATTCACCGAAATATCTGTACCTGTCCACCTGGCACCATAACGATACATATTTCTCGGCAGCACTCCAGTTCCCGTTCCTACGTCAAGAACGTTTTGACCATTTATACATAGTTGACGATTTACAATTTTATCATAAAATTCCTGCGGATAAATATCACGGAACTTTGCATAGTCTTCTGAAGTTTTTCCCCAATCGAATGCTTTTCCTCCGTCTATATTCTTATCTGCTATATTCATAAATTCACACCCCTCCATCCAAATTTATCATACGGTTCTGACCTCTCTACCAACTTTTACTTTTCTGACAGCCCCTGATAAGGTTATGATCCCACAATCGCATTTCTGGCTTTCCACACCATTACCCTTGATTTTCTAATGTACAACAAAAAAACCTGCAGAATCTATACTCTACAGGTCTTTCATACTGCCGGCGATGGGACTTGAACCCATACGTGGTTGCCCACAACAGATTTTGAGTCTGCCTCGTCTGCCATTCCGACACGCCGGCGTTTCTAACTTATTTCCTTAACAAGCCGATATTTATATTACCATATCTTTTGATTTTAATCAAGTACTTTTTGATATTTTATGAATTTTTTTTGCTGAGTTTTGGGCAGGGTCTCATACTTTTCAATGAGATGCTCCGCCCAATCTCTGCAATCATTCCAAATTACTTTTCGTTCGGAAACATCTTCTGAAATTCCGGTGTTCCGTCCAAAGTTGCAAAATAGTCCTTTGGTGTCTCCGCCCGGCGGATCACTTCAAAACTACCGTCTTCTTTTAAAAGCACTTCCGCAGATTTCAGTTTTCCGTTGTAATTATATCCCATAGAGAAACCATGAGCGCCTGTATCATGAATGACCAGCAAGTCTCCCATATCAATCTTTGGAAGCATGCGGTCAATTGCGAATTTATCATTGTTCTCGCACAGAGACCCTGTTACATCATACATATGGTCACACGGTGCATCTTCTTTTCCCATAACAGTGATATGGTGGTATGCCCCGTACATTGCCGGACGCATCAGGTTGACTGCACAGGCATCACAGCCGACATACTCCTTATAGATATGTTTCTGATGGATTGCTTTCGTTACCAGACAGCCATACGGCCCCATCATAAAACGTCCCATCTCTGTGTAAATCGCCACGTCACCCATGCCTGCCGGAACAAGGACTTCATCATACACTTTATGAACGCCTTCTCCGATCACACGGATATCGTTTGGCTCTGCATCCGGTGTATACGGAATTCCCACACCGCCGGAAAGATTAATAAACTTAATATGGCATCCGGTTTCTTTCTGTAATTTTACTGCCAGTTCGAACAGCACTTTTGCCAGCATCGGATAATATTCATTGGTCACCGTGTTCGATGCAAGGAATGCATGGATACCAAACTCTTCCGCACCCTTAGACTTCAGAATCTTAAATGACTCAAACAACTGTTCCGTAGTCATACCATACTTGGAATCCCCGGGATTGTCCATGATATCGTTGCTGATCTTAAACAGTCCGCCCGGATTGTAACGGCAGCTTATGGTCTTTGGGATATAACCCAGTGTTTCTTCCAGAAAATCAATGTGGGTAAAATCATCCAGATTGATAATTCCGCCGATTTTCTCTGCATAGGCATATTCCTGTGCCGGAGTTACATTGGAAGAAAACATAATCTTATCTCCGGTAAATCCCATAGCTTCTGACAGCATCAGCTCTGTCATGGAAGAGCAGTCGCAGCCGCAGCCATACTCACCGAGTATCTTAATCAAAGTAGGATTGGGGGTTGCCTTCACGGCAAAATATTCCCGGAATCCCGGATTCCAGGCAAATGCCTCCTTCACAGCCTTTGCATTCTCACGGATTCCCTTTTCATCGTAAAGATGGAAGGGTGTTGGTACAGAAGCTGTAATCTCCTCTAACTTTTCTTTTGTCACAAATGGTTTTTTCATCGTCTTCTCTCCTCTGGTATTTCATCATTTTGCCTGTATAATATGAAGCATATTGGTCATATTGCCTTCTCCGCGCACTTCGTTGGTTGCAGGATCTCCGGCAGTAAAGATTACCATCTCGCCTTTCTTTACAAAGCCTTCTCTCAGCACCATATACATGGCATGAGAAATAATATTCTCCGTCGAATCTTCTTCATATCCCACCACCGGTTTGACTCCCCAGTATAACTGCATCCTTCTTCTGGCCCACTCATGAGGCGTGACCGCATAAATCGGAACACTCGGACGCAGATTGGAAATCATACGGGCAGTCTGTCCCGACATCGTCGGAGTCACAATACAGGAAGCTCCGATATGTTCCACCATATCTACAGCAGCAAAACCTACTGCACTGGATACACTTGCATTTCCTTTTGCTCCCTCCACATCCCGATAGGACTGGAATTTCAGGTACTGCTCTGTCTCACGTGCAATCTGAACCATCATTTCAACGGCTTCCACCGGATGTTTGCCCATGGCAGTTTCCCCGGAAAGCATGATCGCATCCGTTCCGTCATAAATTGCATTTGCAACATCTGTTACCTCTGCCCGGGTCGGCCTCGGATTTCTTATCATGGAATCCAACATCTGTGTCGCAGTGATAACCGGCAGATAGCGGTGATTGCATTTTTCAATAATTATTTTCTGGATATGAGGAACCTCATAAGGAGGAATCTCTACCCCCAGATCTCCGCGGGCCACCATAACTCCATCCGTTACGTCAATAATACGGTCGATATTCTGTACGCCTTCCGCATTCTCAATCTTTGCAATCACATCAATATGAGCGCCTCCGTGAGCGTTCAGGAACTCTTTAATTTCCACCACGTCTTCTGCTTTCCGCACAAAAGACGCTGCAATAAAATCCACATCCTGTTCAATTCCAAATAAGATGTCCTGCTTGTCTTTATCCGTAATGGCAGGCAAATTCACTGAAACATTGGGAACATTGACCCCTTTACGCTGTCCCAGTTCTCCGCCGTTTACCACGGTACAGATAATTTCTGTTTCATTCAGATCCTCGATATGAAGTTCAATCAGACCGTCATCGATCAGAATCTTGTCCCCTACTTTTACATCATGAGGCAGTTCCGGATAGGTAATGGATACTTTCTCTGCATTTCCCACAATCTCTTCGGTCGTAAGAACAAACTTTTGTCCCTCTTTCAGTTCTACTTTCTCTCCATTTTCCAAAATACCGGTACGAATCTCCGGACCTTTGGTATCCAGCAAAATGGCCACCGGAACTTTCAGTTCCTTACGCAGTTCTTTCAGCATATCCATCCGGGCCTTGTGCTCCGCATAGTCCCCATGGGAGAAGTTAAATCGGGCAACATCCATCCCTGTCTCAATTAACTTCCGCAGGACCTGGCGGTCATCCACATTGGGCCCCATGGTACAGACAATCTTTGTTCTTTTCATATATGTGCCTCACTTTCTTATTAAACTGACAGTTCTAACCCCTGTACGCCTCTCAATTATCGGACATGTTCATGGGTAAACAGATGCTCCTGACAATACTCATAGTTTCCATTACATCTCGAACAGAAACGAAATTCCAGCGTTGGATCATCTTTTTCCGTTCTTCCGCAGATTGCACACTTATGGGTGCTGATGTTGGAAGCCTGTCCCCTGGACATAGCCTTTTGAAATTCGCGTTTACGATGAATCTCCTGAGGATTAACACGCTGATAATTCCTGGTCATCAGGAAGAATACAATCACATTGGCAAGGGAACTTAAGATTACCACTCTGGTTGCCCAATCGCCCCGATACATGTCAGCCGCCAGATACACGGCATCCAGAACCGCCAGATATTTTATCTTAATCGGTATCAGAAAATACAACATCATCTGCATATCCGGATAGGTTAATGCAAATCCAAGAAAAATAGACAAACTTACATAGTAACTGCTGAATGCGGCTCCATATCCCCGCAAGGAGTATACGTTTCCCATCACTGCATAAAGAATAAAGGATCCGACAATCGTCATAAACAGTCCGAAAAAGATATAGACATTGTAGCGAAATGCACCCCAGGTACGCTCAAGTGCTGTACCCAGTTGATAGTAGCATAACAGCATAATCAAAGTGAAGATATTCAATTGTCCCGGTGGAATCAAAACCCAGCTCACCAGCCTCCAGATCTGTCCATGCAGAATCAGTGCAGGATCCAGTTCCAGAAAATACAGAATCGGAAAAGAAAATACACGCTGCATCAAATTCAACGCATACCCTATGATATATGTGATAATAATATATTTGGTCAAATTCGGAATTGCATATCTTCCAAGCTTTCGTTCCATTTTGTTAAGAAACTTCATATTATAATCCATCCTCAATTTATTTAACCACAAACCGATACACCATTTGGCAACACCTTTCAGTCTTTCCGAACGCGGTACCAGTATACCACCCTGTCTAAGTCATTACTTAAACATATTCTTTTTTGAGAAAATCCATGCGACAATCAAACTGACGATTGCCGAAAATACAATCACAATTACAAATCCATAAGGACTATTGGCGAAAGGCATTCCCGCAGAGTTCACATTCATGCCATACGCAGAATAAATAATCGTTGGAATTGACATCACAATTGTGACAATTGCAAGTACCTTCATTACAATGTTCAAATTGTTAGAGATAACCGATGCGAAGGCATCCATTGTTCCGCTTAAAATTCCGCTGTATATATTAGCCATCTCGATTGCCTGCTTATTCTCAATAATAACATCTTCCAAAAGATCTTCATCTTCCGGATAATGTTTAATATTCTCCACTTTCATCAGTTTTTCCAGAACCACCTCGTTGGAACGAAGAGAGGTGGTAAAATACACCAATGACTTTTCCAACTCCAGCAATTCAATGAGTTCCTGATTTCTCTGAGACTTATGCAGACGAGTCTCCACCTGCTCACTCTTTTTATCTATGATACGAAGATAATGCAGATACATACTGGCATTTTTGTACAGAATCTGCAGAATAAACCTTGTCTTCATATAAGTGTAGAAATTCCGTACACGTCCATCCATAAAAGTATTTAAAATCGGTGTATCCTCCAGGCAGACCGTTATAATAACTTTCTTTCCGACTACGATACCCATAGGAATCGTTCCATACCAGTCTTTATCATTTCGTTCCTCAATTACGGGAATATCCACCAAAATCAATGTATAATCATCTTCAATCTGAATACGGGAACGTTCCTCCTCATCCAGAGGCGCTCTTAAATCATCTACTTCTATTTCGTAACGCTGTGCCACCTCAAAAAGTTCGGTAGCTGTAGGATCCGTCAATGCAATCCAGCATCCTTCTTCCGGCATATCCAGTTGCGTAATGCCGTGCTCCATTGTTTTAAAAATTCTGATCATGTCGTATGTCTCCTTTCATTGTCCGCAAAAGGACAAGAAAAAAGTGCACGCCTTCATGTCCCTTCGCCTTATACTCCATATTCTGCCTGGTTCAAACTTCGCGATTCCGGACTAGGCCCGCTTTCCATAACAACACATCCTTTCCATAATATGATACACAGATTACCCCGCATTTCATGCTCCTGCAATCCTAAAAACATTCAAAATCCGCCCTATTCGGGCTACTTTCTCATGTTTTACGGGTCCAAAAGTCCTGCTTTTTCATGCAGGCATGAAACGCTGGTATCATAATATTCTGTTGTAATTATAAGCGTTGGACATATGTTTGTCAAACGCTTTAACCTGCTTTTTACAAACAAAATAAATTCTTTTCTTGCCTGACGGAGAGCAAGCCTGTATACTGTGAGTATGCGAATTTATAAATTGGAGGTTTATTATGGCAGGATCAATATATGGTACAATCTTTCGGATTTCCACCTGGGGGGAATCTCATGGCGATGGAATCGGTGTTGTTGTTGACGGGTGCCCGGCCGGTCTTCCACTGGAAAGATCCGACATCCAGAAGTTTCTGAATCGTAGAAAACCAGGGCAAAGCCGCTATTCCACACCGCGAAAGGAATCTGATACCGTAGAAATTATGTCCGGGGTCTTCGAAGGAAAAACTACAGGAACTCCGATATCCATGATTGTAAGAAATACAAACCAGCGTTCCGGAGATTACAGTGAAATTGCAAGCTACTATCGTCCGGGACATGCAGATTATACATTTGACGAAAAGTATGGCTTCCGTGATTACCGCGGAGGCGGCCGTTCCTCCGGACGCGAGACAATCGGCCGTGTTGCTGCAGGAGCAATTGCTTCCAAATTGCTCGCAGAACTTGGCATTACATTTACCACCTATACACGCTCCATCGGACCGGTTACCATCGAATCTTTCGATGAAGAAGAGATTTTCCAAAACGCTCTCTATATGCCGGATGCTGATGCTGCTTCCAAAGCTGAGGCTTACCTTGAAGAATGTTTAAGCCAACACAATTCTTCCGGCGGATGTGTAGAGTGCGTGGTCCATGGGATACCGGCAGGCGTAGGCGACCCGGTCTTTGAGAAACTGGATGCCAATCTTGCGAAAGCGCTGATGTCCATCGGGGCCGTGAAAGGTGTGGAAGTGGGTGACGGAATCTCTGTGGCGACAGCTACCGGTCTTACAAATAATGATGCCTTCTCTATTGATGAAAATGGATCCATCACGAAGAAGACCAACCATGCCGGAGGAGTCCTCGGCGGAATCAGCGATGGCAGTGATCTCGTTCTGCGCGCTTCCTTTAAGCCTACCCCTTCTATCTGGTCTGCACAGCAGACAGTAAACCGAAATCATGAAGAAATTCAGATCAATATCAAGGGCCGCCATGATCCTATTATTGTTCCCAGAGCTGTGGTCGTTGTGGAATCTATGGCTGCACTCACGATTATCGACGCACTTATGGTAGGCATGAGTTCCCGTCTCTCAAACCTGAAACTGATCTGGGATCAGAAACCGTGTGATTAGCATATCAAAAAAGCCCGTACCTCCCTACTCTTCTACATCTTTGACTATAACAAGTCTTTCCATGTATCAAAGCTTGGAGTGTACAGGCTTCCAGAGAAGTTTATACTCCCATCGGGGTAATCAATATACAGTTCGGAGTTTCCACCTTCATCGGTTTTCCTTTCTGAACCAGAACTTTTTTCTCATAATCAACCGTAAATGTGGTAATACTGTTAGACTCATGATTTACTACCGCAATATGCTTATTATCCGGGAACATGGCGATATCCTTCGGATAGTCTCCGCTTATGGGCAGTGCAAATTCTTTTGTCAGAAGACCGGTCTCCTCATCAATGGAAAACATAGCTACTGTATTATCTCCGGCGGTGGAAGTAAACAGATGTTTTCCGTCATTCGAGAAACACATACCGGAAGCCGCATCATGCGCACGGTCAACGTTATCCGAAGTCGTACTCAAACTCTGAATCTTTTCAAACTCCGGAGAATTCTTACCATCTTTATAGGTATATACTTCCACTTCATTTGTCAGTTCAAACAGCAGATACGCATATTTTCCATTCCTGGAAAACCGCAAAGTTCTTGGACCGGATTCACGCTCACATCTCAGAATGTCCACAAGCTGCAGCTTATTCCTCTGACTGTTTACTTTATAGATTTTTACCTGGTCGATTCCATTATCAACGGCACAAAGATATTTATTATCAGGAGTTGGAACAACACAGTTTACATGCGGGCGGAAATTACGCTCCGCAACACTGCCGAGACCCTTGTGGAAAATACCATCCATAATACTGCCGAGACGACCGTCTTTGTGCGTATGAACTACCGTTACCTTACCATCATGATAACCTGCCACAAAAAGATAGCGTCCTGTCTGATCTACTGAAAGATGACAGCCTCTCATACCGTCAATGTCTACTTTATTAATCGGCTTCAAATCTCCGCTCTCTTCGTCAATTGCAAATACTGCAACTCCCTCATCTGCGATTGAATACAGATATTTTCCGTTCAGAGAACGACAGATATAAGAAGAATTATTCACAGGAACTACTTTTCGTTCCGTCAGGGTTCCTTCTTCCACATCCACGTCATACAAATGAATTCCTATACTACTGCCGTGGGTATACGTTCCCACATATGCAACATACTTTTCCGCCATATCAGGTCCATCCTTTCTGCAACGTTTGTTTGTATTCATTCTACCACACTTTGATTTATTCTACAATTCCGCGGGAGAATTTTTTCAAAAACATCATTGATGGGTTTTGACATGACGCTTGTTTCTCTGTATAATATTTTATTATGATCAGAGAATTTAATTATAACATAGGAACAGAATCTGCCGGAAAGACAATTGAAGAATTTTTGCGCAGACTTGGGTATTCCCATCATGTGATTGTTGGCTTGAAGCGCACAGAGAATGGCATCTGCCTAAATGGGCTCTGGGCTTATACGAATCAGCGTATGAAAGAGCATGACATTTTATCCGTGCATCTGGAAGAATCAGAATCGTCTCCTGGAATCATTCCGGCTCCGGTGGCATTCGAAATTGTTTATGAGGATGAAGATTTAATGGTCATTGATAAACCGGCAGATACCCCGATTCATCCCTCTCAGGGAAATTATGACAATACGTTGGCAAACGGTGTTGCTTATTATTTTGCACAGCAGAATATTCCATATGTTTACCGCTGCATCAATCGGTTGGACCGGGATACCACAGGTCTTTTGATTCTTGCAAAGCATGGAATCAGCGGTGCCGCACTCTCCGCTCAAATGATGGAACGCAGAATTCACCGGACCTATCATGCACTGGCAGAGGGGCATACCCCATCGGAAGGAACGATCGACGCACCCATTGCCCGAAAGGAAGGTTCTACCATTGAACGCTGTGTGGATTTCACACATGGAGAGACCGCAATCACCCATTACCACACATTATCCCACGAAAGTTCAAAAAACGGGCTTTTGTATTCCCGCGTGGAACTTCATCTGGAGACAGGCCGAACCCATCAGATCCGGGTCCATATGCACAGTATCGGACATCCGCTTCTGGGCGACACACTATACCGCCCGGAAAATCCCTTCGGGCTGGAACATCAGGCACTTCACTCCTACTCTCTGGAATTCCTGCATCCTGTCACCGGAAAAAAACTTTATTTTTCAAAACAGGAGCCCTGGTAAATCTATCACAACATCAAGTCTGCGTATAGATGTCCGCCCCGGTATCATGATAGAAAAGAACGTGGAAGACCTTAATCAAACAGTTCTTCCACGTTCTTTTCTTCTTAATACACGATAACCTGGCCTCCGATTACCATAAACACTAAATTGCCCGAATCCTCGGCACCTCATCTACATGAAGATATTTACTCACACATTTTACAATCAAGTCATGATCCATCACATGATCTCTTCCCGAAACCGTAATTGCTCCAATTACCCCCACTTCCTCAATCCGAATCGGAAATCCGCCGCCCAAAGCCGCATAATCTGCCTCAGGTACCAATAATTCATCCTGCGTTGCCTCTCCCAGACGCAGCTGCATATATAAATGCATACTGCTCTGCTCCGTAAATTTAACCGTATTATACTTTCTGCGCAGCATTTCCTCATGATAAAGATTGATGCCGTCAAAACCATACTGGAACACCGTAAATCCATTATTCAACCGGATACTGACCGCAATCGGCTGATTTCTCCGGTTCGCCTCCATCACAATAAGATTACCCAACTCCCAGGCGTCACTATTCGTAAAATGAGAAAACTGCAGAATTTCCTCCTGCATCTCCAATACCTTTAACAGCTCTTCAATTGTCATACAATCACCCTTTCCAGTTTCATATTGTCTGTCTATTAATAGTATACTACTAAGTATAATCTTTCTCATCAAAGAAGTCAATTCCAATTCCCCTGATCACAGCACCGAAAGGCGCATCTAACTATCATATAGTTTAGTTATGGGATTTTCTGAAAAATTATTTCATCTACAAAAACAGGTCTTCTCTTCCTTTTTTCTGAAAATTATCCACACCGTATGGATGCAAGCCTTCCTTGTTAACCTCAAAACTATTCCGGATACACCAAACGCTCGGGCTTTATCTCATAGAGAACCTCGTTCAGATACCGCTTTGCCAGATATTTTGCCATACCCAGATTCTGATCCAGATAATTTCCGCAGTCCTTTGCCTTTGCTCCCGGAATCTCTCCCTCAAAATCCCGGATAAACTCGAAGGTTTTTACAATGAGTGTAACAATATCCTTAGAATCATAATCACCTGCCAGCAGCAGATAGCATCCGGTACGGCAGCCCATCGGTCCAAAATAAATCACCTTATCCTGCCACTCCTCATCATTTCTCAGGAAGGTAGCGGCCAAATGTTCAATTGTATGCAATTCTGCCGTATTCATAACCGGTTCTTCATTGGGGGAAGTCATACGCAGATCAAACGTTGTAATCGTCTCCGCACCAATATGGTCTTTTCTTGATACATAAATTCCAGGCTGTAATTTATTGTGATCAATCGTAAAACTTGCTATTTTTTCCATAGATATCTCCTTTTCCTATTCTTACATATCTCCCAGCAATCTTTCCTGTCTTGGATACTGATCGGCAAAAGCATCTCTGGCTGCTCTTCTGAGTATCTGAAATTCTTCTTCCATATCCAGAGACTTGGGAATTTCATAAGCCACTGTATAAATTTCTTTTGCGATTTTCTGCACTACCTTTTCTTCATCCATACGCATCATTCCAAACAAGGTGGTAGTATAGTTCCTGTCAGTCGCACAAAGTTCCATATAAAACCGAATTAGATTATACAGTTCCTGATACATCAGTTTCTCGCCAAGTTCCCCCCTGCCTTTCAGCAATTCCACATCCCAGTCTTCTTTCACCTTACGGATTTCTCTGACAGCTCTTCGCTTCCCCAAAAAAGTCATAGAAGACTGATTCAGATAAACCATTCCCATCCATCCCCGGATGTAACGGTCAATCCCCTCAGGTTCCTTCTCTCTCCGTCCATATCTTCTCTCCCAGAGTTCCAGCCGCAGCTCGTCTTCCGGATTCATTCCTTCTGCTTCGATCGCTGCTTCTAAGATCTTTTTTCTTTTTTCTTTATCTGTCTCCTGATAATATTGCTTTTCTGTTATTGGATTCATAAAACTTTGCTCCTTAAACTTTTTAACTCTGCTGTACGTTAGGAATTGTTCAGAAATAACTTTTAATATTGCTTGCCTTTTTCTCCGATAGCACCACTCAAAAATCAGTTGCATAGCCCACTATGCGCCTGATTTTCGAGCAGCACTCTCGAAGAAAAATTCTACGCACGATTTAAAAGTTATTTCTGAACAATTCCTTATGATTTTTTATCAGTGATACACCCGGATCAGCCGCAGAAAACGAATCATCTTTGTTCCCATAGGAAACTTCTTCATTTCCTCTTCTGTGGTCTTCGTCACCACAACAAAAAGAATCATGTAAACCACAACTGCAGCCAGAATTGCAATCACAAGACAGATAAATGGCCGCTTTGTCAAAGCAAACAGACTATAATAGCTCAGCCACGCCACAACACCCATACCCGCTGCTGCAAGTAATGGTTTACCATAAGAGTCCTTAAATTCATTACGATATCCCAGATATTCACTCAGCGCCAATCCATTCAGCACGCACATGCACACAGAGAAAAGAATATTGGCTGCCAGCATCGCATAAATTCCCAATACCGGAGCGATCAGAAGCATCACTGCCAGAGAAGCCAGATTTAAGGCCAGTGATAACGCTGCATTCCGAAGTGCAACTTTCTGTTGTCCAATCGACTGAAGAACACTGTTTGTAATCGTGGATAATGCTGAGAAAATTACAGATACCGCACCAAACATCAGCAAGTTCTCACCCAGCTTTGTGGATTCCGGAAACAGAACACCCATAATCGGGTGTGCCAGAACAGCCAGTCCCACTGCTGCCGGAACACAGATAAACATGGTCAGTCTGATCGTTTCATTGATCTTATCATTCGCCACATCCATCTCACCGGTTGCATAGCTTCCGGATACAATCGGCATCATGGCAGAAGCACTGGCAGAAGCAAGTGCCAGAGGTACATTGATCAGCGTCACATAATAATTGCTGAATTCCCCATACTGCTCGGTGATTGTTTTACCTGCAATCCCATGCCATCCCTGAATACTGGAAAAAATATAGCTGTCCAGATATGCACTTGCATTGTAAATAAATGTGGTAAAGATAACGGGGGTCACCAGAAGGAAGATGATCCGTAACACATCACTAAGGCTTTCCTCCTCATGGTAAATATCTCTGGCCACCTGTCTTTTTATGGTCTTCTGATTCAGTCCGTATACAAACAGCATAAAAATTAATCCTGCCGCTACTCCTACCCCGGTACCCATCGTACCGCCTGCAGCGCCATAGATTGCATGGGTTGTCTCATCTGTAGCAAAAGCCTGAATCAACAAAAAACCTGCCAGAACACTGACCACCGCATTCATGATCTGTTCTGCAATCTGTGAAATAGAGGTAGGCATCATTGTATTATGCGCCTGAAAATATCCTCTGAACACCCCGAGAATTGCTGACAAAAAAATGGTGGGCGCCAATACCCGCAAAGCAAGCACTGCATTTTGCTGGTTCCTGGGAAGTAACAGGCTCCCTCCGAAGAAGGCCACAAACGCCGCAATTCCTCCCACAATAGACGCATACAGCAAAGCGCCCTGAAACACCTTATGGGCATTTCGGTATTGCTTTAACGCAAGACGCTCGGAAACCACTTTTGAGACCGCCATCGGAATACTATAGGATGAGACTAACAAAAGAATCACATACAGATTGCTGGCATAACCATAGTAACCAAGTCCTTCCCTGCCTAAAACCTGTCCCAACGGCCGGCGGTACAACAGACCTATGACTCTGGAGATCATCGTTGCTACCATAAGCACCGATGCATTTTTCATCAACGAATTTTTCTTACTCATGATTCATCCTCTGTATTTCTATATATTCTCAATCTGCCAGTCAATCGGTTCCAGACCGTTCTGCTCCAGATACTGATTCACCTTTGAAAATGGACGGCTTCCGAAAAAGCCGCGGTATGCCGAGAGCGGACTGGGATGCGGTGCTTCCAGAATCAGATGTTTCGGATTGTGAAGCATGGCTTTCTTCATCTGCGCAGGTTTCCCCCACAGAATGAAAGCCATCGGCCGATCTTGTCCGGCCAAAACCTGAATCGCAGCGTCTGTGAACTGCTCCCATCCGATTCCCCGGTGGGAATTCGCCTGGTGCGCACGCACAGTCAATACCGTATTCAGCATCAGAACCCCTTGCTTTGCCCACTTTTCCAGATACCCATTATTCGGTACATAACATCCAAGATCATCCTCCAGCTCTTTATAGATATTTACAAGAGAAGGAGGTATCTCCACCTCCGGCTTTACAGAAAAACAAAGTCCATGAGCCTGTCCGTCCCCGTGATAAGGATCCTGCCCCAAAATCACAACCTTGACCTGATCCAGAGGGGTCAGATGAAAAGCATTGAAAATGTCATCTGCCGGCGGAAAGACCTTTCGTGTCTGATATTCCTTTCCCACGGTCTCAAACAATTGTCTGTAATACTCTTTATGAAATTCTCCTTTCAGGGCCTGTGCCCAGCTTCCACTCAATGGCGGCATATCCACAACCTCCTACAGTCGGACAGAAACACGTTTGTCTGCCAGATATTTCTTTACTTCTCTGATTTCCAATTCTTTATAATGAAACAGCGATGCTGCCAACGCTGCATCTGCCTTTCCTTCCGTCAATGCATCGTAAAAATGCTCCAGTGTCCCGGCTCCTCCTGATGCGATTACGGGGATATGGACCGTTTCAGCAATTGCTCTGGTCAGTTCGAGATCATACCCTGCCTTCGTGCCGTCACAATCCATACTGGTCAACAAAATCTCACCTGCTCCCAGTTTCTCCACACGTGACGCCCATTCCACAGCATCGATTCCCACATCGATCCGGCCGCCGTTCTTATAGATATTCCATCCCGAGCCGTCTTCCCGACGCTTAGCGTCAATGGCAACCACAACGCATTGACTTCCGAACTTATATGCCGCGTCACTGATCAATTGAGGATTATTAATCGCTGACGAATTGATGGATATCTTATCAGCCCCTTCCCGCAGAAGCATCTTAAAGTCATCCACCGTACGGATTCCGCCGCCCACTGTAAATGGAATAAACACATTCGCAGCTACCTTCCGTACCATATCCACAACCGTCCCCCGGTTATCCGAAGATGCAGTGATATCCAGAAATACAACTTCATCGGCTCCCGCCTTATCATAAGCCTTCGCAATCTCCACCGGGTCTCCGGCATCCTGAAGATTGACAAAATTGACTCCCTTCACAACTCTTCCATTATTAACATCCAGACAAGGAATAATTCTCTTTGTAAACATCTCATGCATCCTCCTTTCCCAGAGAGGCAAAATTCTTCAGAATTGCAAGTCCCACATCTGAACTCTTTTCCGGATGGAACTGGCAGGCAAACACATTCCCCTCTTCCACAGACGCATGGATATGGGTACTATATTCTGTTGTCGCTTTCACGATTGCTTCATCTGCTGCCTTCAGATAATAAGAGTGCACAAAGTACACGTAAGACTGTTCCGGAATCCCTCTGAACAAGCGGCCATGATTCTGCAGATGAATGGAATTCCAACCCATATGAGGAATTTTTAATCCTTCCTGATCCGGTATCCTCAAGATCTCTCCCTTGAACAATCCCAGTCCTTCTACCCCCGGACTTTCCTCACTCCGCTCAAACATCAATTGCAGACCAAGGCAAATTCCCAGAAATGGCGTTCCCTGCTCCACAATTTCATGAATCACATCTACTAACCCATATGTGTGCAGATTCCCCATTGCATCTCCAAAACTTCCGACTCCTGGAAGAATTACCTTATCCGCCGACAGAAGCTGATCCCGGTCTCTGGTCAGAATCACCTCTTCTCCCAATAACTGAAGTGCCTTCTCCACACTTTTGATATTTCCTGCATCGTAATCAATTAAAGCAATCATGCATTTTCTCCTTGTTGTCACCGTTACTATATACAAAAATATCTTACCACAATGCCGCAAAAAAACAAACACGGAAATCTCATAATTTCTTGTTTTTTAACATTTTTCAGATTTGACCACTCTATTTTTGTCTCCAAACGTACATGTCTGCTGACGCAGACAGCACCATTCATGAAAGTCGTTGACTTTCCTATCCTCACATGCTAAACTTGATACATAACAGGGAGCTCGTATTCGGGCTGAGAGGAAGTAATTGAGCTTCGACCTTCAGAACCTGATTTGGGTAATGCCAACGTAGGGATGATAATTGACACGTTTTGCATACAAAGCTGGCAAAGCAGACAATTCCAGTAACCATACCGGACATCTCCTGCGGGGAGGTACAATACCCCTGAAGGGTTTAGAAGCCCGGTTACTGCGGATTCTGTTTTGTCAGTTTTTATATACGATGATGTCTGCGTCAGCAGACATGTCCGTTTTAAACGAAAGGAAAAAGAGGTTATGTACACAACACAGATGGATGCCGCAAGAAAAGGCATCATAACGAAGGAAATGGAACGTGTCGCAGCAAAAGAGCAGATGGATGTGCAGGAACTGTGCAAACTGGTAGCTCAGGGAAAAATAGCCATTCCGGCTAACAAATTACATACTTGTCTGGAACCAAACGGTATCGGTTCTATGCTGAAGACGAAAATCAATGTCAATCTGGGAACTTCACGAGACTGGAAAGACCTGGATATGGAACTGGAAAAAGTCAATGACGCAGTTAAGATGGGCGCAGAATCCATCATGGATTTAAGTTCTTACGGAGACACTCAGAAATTCCGCCGGAAACTGACCAGTGAATGCCCCGCTATCATCGGTACTGTTCCGATTTACGATGCCGTTGTTTATTACCATAAACCCTTGAAGGAAATCACTTCTGAGGAATGGATTCAGATTGTGGAAATGCACGCAAAAGACGGCGTGGACTTTATGACCATCCATGTCGGCATCAATAAAAGCACTGCAAAACGCTTTAAGGAAAATAAGCGCCTCACCAACATCGTTTCCAGAGGCGGCTCCATCATCTTCGCCTGGATGGAGATGACCGGTCAGGAAAATCCCTTCTATGAGCACTACGACCGTATTCTGGATATCTGCCGGGAATACGATGTGACCATGAGTCTCGGGGATGCCTGCCGTCCAGGCTGTATCGCTGACGCGGGAGATATCTCCCAGATTGAAGAACTGGTAACGCTGGGGGAACTGACCAGACGTGCCTGGGAAAAAGACGTTCAGGTAATCATCGAAGGACCCGGGCATATGCCGCTGAATCAAATTGAAGCCAACATGAAGATTCAACAGACCATCTGTCAGGGTGCGCCGTTCTATGTACTTGGACCTCTGGTTACGGACGTTGCACCTGGTTATGACCACATCACTGCAGCAATCGGAGGCGCAATCGCTGCCACTTACGGTGCTTCTTTCCTGTGTTATGTAACTCCTGCCGAACATCTGCGGCTGCCGGATGTAGATGATGTAAAAGAAGGAATCATCGCTTCCAAGATTGCTGCCCATGCAGCTGACATTGCAAAGGGAATCAAAGGTGCTGCGGATTGGGATTACCAGATGAGCACCGCCCGCAAAAAACTGGATTGGGAGGGAATGTTTGATCTGTGCATCGACCCGGAAAAGGCCCGAAGATACCGTGAACAGGCAAAACCGGAGAAAGAGGATACCTGCAGCATGTGCGGTAACTTTTGTGCTGTGAAGAATATGAACCGTATTCTGGACGGAGAAATCGTCAGCATTTACGATGAATAATTCCAGAGCGAAGCAGGGGGCAGGTAACTTTCTTACCTGCCGTCTGATATAAACTTCCGAGCTTACTTATCTTCTCCGGTAAGCTTCAAAATATCCTGAATCTCTTCCACACTCATATCCAGAAAAGCCGAGAGTTCCTCCACACTGAACTTATCACCGGCTTCTTCTGTCAGATTCCGAACCGCTGCTTCCAGTTTCTCCACCCGATTTACAAGACAGTCATCTCTCCACTTCTGTTCTTCCTGTTCACGCACCATAGAATGAACCGCTGTCCGTATGCCATCCAATATCCCCTCATGAATGTCATCCCCGTCTTCCAACTGTGCAATTGCTGCAAGAATTCCAATATTTCCCTCCTGAATCATATCTCCCACAAACAATGCCTTCCGGTGCATCTGCCTTACAATCTTTTCCACCTCAGGGCGATACGCTTCCAATAACCTCTGCTTTGCTTCCGAATCTTCTGCTTTTGCCCTGCGAAACAGAAAGACCCTCTCTTCCTCTGTAATTTCTTCGGATGAATCCGCCGTACTCATATACGCCCTCAGATAAGCTTCTTCCTCTTCTGACAAAGGTTCTGATCCCGTCTGTTCCTGAAAAGACAGTTCCATCCTCTCATCTTCCCTGTCTTCCTCACCGTTGTGCAGGATATGAATTCCCTGCGCTCTCAGATACTCATAAATCTTCTCCATCTGTGCAGCTTCCATTCCTTCTTCCGCAAAAAATTTTTCAACGAATTCCCCATCCAGTTTCCGGTTATTATATCTTGCACATGTAACAATCTCAGCCAGTTTTTTCTGAAATACTTCAACTTCCATAAACTTCCTCCTCATATCCCTCGTACACTGACATGTACACTCGTCCATAATGGAAAACTCTCCGGGTGCCGAAAGGAAAACAAATTCCAAACTGACCCCCGGAGAATCCGCAGTTGTCTGATCTATTTCTTTCCATGATACATAGTATATACGGAATCAAACCGTAATACAAGAAGGAAAACCTATAATTCTTCCTGAAGCACGATCTTAAAAAGCGCCGTACTGTCATAAGTCATCGCCTCATCCTGTGCAAACAGGATGGTCCCATCCACAGGAGAAAGGATATTACTGCGCAGACTTCCGTCAAAAGGGTCCAGAATCTGTGCCAGCAATTCTCCTTTTTCAACCTGATCACCTACCGATACCTTACATTCAAAGAACCCCGCCGCCTGCGCCCGCACAGTAGCAAGCTGACTGTCATCCACAACCCGTGATAAATATCCTTCATATCCGGGATAGCGAATCACACCCTGTCTGGACATAAAGTTCAGAATCGCTTCTACCGCCTGTCTTGCAGAAACCTTATCAATGCGTTCTGTATTTGTAGTATAAACAGAAAACGCATCCGTTTCCCAGATCTGCCAGTTATAATTCAAAGTAGCAGTGTCAAACGGTCTCGGTTTCCGTACCACTACATACGGCAGCCCGAATTGCCGTGCCAGATCAATATTTTCATATCCGGTCTGCATCATTCTCACATGGGGCATGAATGTTCCTTTCATATAAAAAGAAGTGAACTGGATTCCAAAAGAATAATCCTTCACTGCCTCAAAGATACCTGCTGCAATTCGCTGTGTTGTCTCCCCGGCATCGTATCCGGGAAACATCCGGTTAATATCCGTATTATCGATGTCCCAAAACCGCTTTTTTATATTCATGGAATGTGGATTTGCACAGGGAATGACCAGGATTTCTTTCCCTTCTGCGATTCTTCCCTTCTCTTCCAATGCCTTCAGCCGCTTCACCAACTGGGAGCAGCAATACACCTGTTGGTTTTCATTTCCTCTGGTGCTTCCCAGAATACAGACCGCTTTTTCTCCGGACCCGAACCGATAGCCCGTAACCCGGAAATTATCACGGTACAATGCTTTTATTTCATATAATGTAACTTTTTCCATCTGTTTTCTCCTCAGGCATCTTTCAAAATACGTGCAATCAGCGTTCCTTCCTGCACCAATGGGTATTCCCGGATGGTAAATATCAACCCATCCACAGGCGCCAGTACCGGAAACAGAACTTTCCCCTGCAAGGGATCTACCACCTGTCCAAGCCGATCCCCTCTTCGTACCCTCGTACCATGATTCATTTCCTTGATAAAAATTCCGCCTCTCCTGGCATTTAAAAATTCCACATCGTCCGGTCCGTCTGATAACAAAGGTGTTCTCACTTCCGGCCGTTTGCCGCTCCACAATCCCATCTCGCACATCAGGTTCAGAATTCCGTCAACCAATTGTTCCCCGTAATCTCTTGTAATTCTCATACCGACGCCCATCTCCACAACCAACGTAGGAACTCCTCTGCTGTTCATGCTGTACGCCAATGTGGACTCCAATACGGTACTTGCGCCGTGAACCCAGATAAAATCCACATTCAGCTTCTCGGCAAGGGGCACCAGTTTTTCCCTGTGCAGCTCATTAATTCGAATCTGCGGCATCTCTGTCAGATACATGTTACTGGCATGGATATCAATGCAAATGTCACTGCCCTTCAGATCTGAAACAATTTCAGACGCCACATATTCGATCATATCCCCGTCCCTGCTTCCGGGAAAAATCCGGTTCATATCCAGATCAAATCCTGGAATTCCCCGTGTCACCGAATCAATTCCAAAGGGATTCAGCGCCGGATAAAGATCCACCGTTCCCTTCAGATTCCGGGGATTCTCCTGAAGGATGCGGCTCAACTCATAGCATACAAACTGCCCTTCCAGCTCATCGCCGTGAATCCCTGTAACGATGCTGATTCTTCCGGCAGACTCCCCCTCAGGGCAAAATCTTTTCTTTTTTATCCGCAATGTTTCATTTACCGGTAACATTACAGATGTCACTGTCTCAATCATCTTCTATCTCCTCAACAATCACCGAAGCCTCCTGGCTCTGGCGGGCATTTCCTACAAATATGCCTTCATTAATCGTACAATCATCGTAATCACGGCCGCTGGAAATCTTAATGTGCTGGTCGCCTACAATCGTATGATTGGTAGGGTCAATCCCTCTCCACGCTCCACCGTCATAGATCTCCACCCATGCATGGGACAACCCTTCTCCCATCAGCATTCCCACCACATACCTGGCAGGGATCCCGCTCATCTGACAAAGTGCGATCATAATATGTGAATAATCCTGACAGACGCCGCATCCAAGCCTGATTGCATCCTCCGCAGTCGTCTGTATCTTCGTGACTCCCGGCATATAACGAAAATCCTGATAAAGCCGTTCCATAATTTCCAATGCATCCTGAAAAGAATCTCCCGACCGTTTCAGCGATAATTTTTTATAATAGGCAGTCAACTCATCTCCCGGTTTTGTGTAACGGGTAGGATACTTGTACGCGCCCGCACGATACTCCTGTTCTTCACTTTCCCGGTCAGCCAGACCGGTCTTTGCCGTTCCGCTGACCGCAATCGAAAAGTGATCATGGGCATGTTCAGAATACCCATAGATACATAAATTACCGAAAGAATCCTGATCCTCGCTTAAAAATTCCCGGGGATAAACCGCAACCTGAAGATCCCTGATTTCCTGCCTGTCATTAGACTGTGGTACACATCGAATGGTAAACCGGTGTTTCTGCACTGGTGTATCAAATTTCAGTTTCATCTCATAGGAAAATCGTAGTTTCTTCATCTCTCTCAATCTGCGCCGTCCGCAGCATGCCTCCCTTACCGAATAATAGATTCTACATTCTGTACAATCTGATAATAATCCAGTTCCGGCATCCTGACAAGTCCAAGCAGCTCTGCCACCCGCTCCTGTTCGTAATTCATCCCGGATTTCGGAATCCGGTCTGCAAGTCTCATGACTTCTCTTTCCATCTTATTCCGCGGCAGTTTCAGCCTTGCATAAAGATCAATACGTTCAATCCGCTTTCCGGATTTAATGATATTTCTCACTTTTTCACTGGCAATACTGTCATCCACCATCCCCCAGAATGCCAGAATGTTATCACTGATTTTTTGAAATTGAAGAATCGGCGCCTCTGATGTTTTGGCCTTATTCATATCATAAATTGCAAGCTGTATGTAAGATAACGTTTCGCTTCCAAGCTCTTCCCGCAGCACAACTGCATTATCATAAGCCCTTATCAGATTGCTGTAGATTGAGTTTGGATCTGTTTCATCAAAACAATAACGTCTGCAAAAATCCCTGCTTGAAGTATAAATATTGGGAATCTCAAGACTTCTGCAAAATTCCCCATAGCTTTCCTCAATTTCATCAATCATAATATCATAACGCTGCGAAAACAGCCGAATCGTTGTATAAACTCTTTCACTGTAACGCCCCAGCCAGTACAGCCGGTCTGTCTGTTCTAATGAGATAATACCCATGTGTCTTTAAAACCTCCTCCCTGTGATGAATTGACAATAAACGAATCCGGATTTCTCGAAAATCTGGTAAGACCGCTGTGCCATACCAGCGGCTCATCCGCCATCAGCACAAATGCCCGAAGATCTGCCTTTCTCGGAACCCGTTCTCCCTTTTCCATAATATCGATATCACGGAAATCAATAACTTCCTGTGCAATAAATCGGCGCGGCTCTTTTTTCAGAAGTTCCAGAAAATCTGCCTTCTCCTGTTTCGTCATCTTGCTTCCAAAAACGACGCCGTAACCTCCGGCTTCTGCCACATCCTTCAGTACCAGATTGTCAAAATGTTCCAGCACATACTTCATATCTTCCTCATAATATGGCAGATACGTCGGCGCATTCTTCAAAATCGGCTCTTCTCCCAGATAATACTTCACCATCTTGGGAACAAAATAGTAAATTCCCTTATCATCTGCAACGCCGTTACCTGGGGCATTCAAAAGTGCAACATTTCCCTTGCGGTAAATATCATAGATATGAGGAATCCCAATTACAGATTCCCGGTTAAATGTCATAGGATCCAGATACTCATCTGAAATTCTCCGATAGACAGCACCTACCTGCTCTTTTTTTCCTCTGTAATCGATAAAATACAGATGATCATTTTCCACCATCAATTCATTTCCATTTACCAGATGTGCCCCTGTCTTTTCTGCCAGATAGGAATGCTCAAAGTATGCGGCATTATATCTGCCTGGAGTCAGGATCACACAATGCCCGCCCACATTCACATGGTCCAGCGTCTTACGCAGCAACTGGGCATAATTACGGTTATCATCAATACGTGTCTGCTGAAATGTTCTGGGAGAACACCTCCGGCATAACTCTCTCACAATCATTGGGTAGGAAGCACCTGACGGGACCCGCAGATTATCCTCCAATACATACCACTGTCCATCTTTTGCCTGTACCAGATCAATACCGGAAATATGAGAGTAAATACCTTTGGCCGGCATCACGCCTTCACACGCCGCCAGATATCCGCTTCCTGCATAAACAAATGCCTCTGGTACAATACCGTCTCTGATAATCTTCTTCTCCCCGTAGATATCACGGATAAACAGATTCAATGCCCGTACACGCTGTTTCAGTCCTTTTTCCAGCTCTGTAAACTCTTCTGCACCGATCGTCCTCGGAATCGAGTCAAACGGAAACAATTGCTCCCGGAATGTCTGGTTCTTATAAATACCGAATTTCACACCGTAACGTGCCAACAGCTCATTCACACTGTCTGCGTGATCATACAAATCCAGATTCTCTCTCATCATACAAGTCTCCTCCTTTTTAGTTCTTTGACAGCGGTTCTGTCTGCAGGAGGTAGCGCTTACAGCAAATACAAAAAAGGTGCCTTGCCTGCAGCAAAACACCTTTGTCTTATTGATATATCATACAGAATTTGTCTCAAATTGTCAAGATAATTTATAATCTTCTTATTTATGCTTTTTATTTATAGCAAACAATTTTGCCGAAATCAGCTTTCAGGGAAGCGCCGCCTACCAGACCGCCGTCAATGTCAGCCTGTGCAAACAGTTCTGCTGCATTGCCCGCATTTACAGATCCGCCATACTGGATACGAATTTCTGCTGCAGTTGCATCATCATAAATCTCAGCGATGCATTCACGGATACCTTTGCATACCTCTTCTGCCTGCTCCGTGGTAGCTGTTTTTCCGGTTCCGATTGCCCAGATCGGCTCGTAAGCGATTACGGCCGCTTTCGCCTGATCTGCTGTTACATTCTGGAATCCAACCTTCACCTGCTGGCGGATAAAGTCCATCGTTACGCCCTGCTCTCTCTGCTCCAGAGTTTCACCGCAGCACATAATCGGTGTGATACCATGCTCGAACGCTTTCAGCACTTTCTTATTCACATCTGCATTTGTCTCACCAAAATAATCTCTTCTCTCAGAATGTCCGAGAACAACGTATTTTACACCTGCATCAGTCAGCATTTCCGGAGAAATCTCACCTGTGTAAGCACCTTTCTCCTCAAAATACATATTCTCAGCGCCAACCTGGATGTTGGTTCCTTTACAAGCCTCAACAACCGGAATGATATCAATTGCCGGTACACAGAATACTACGTCTACTTCTTCATTTGCTACCAATGGTTTTAATGTATTTACCAATTCTACTGCCTGGCTTGGTGTCATGTTCATCTTCCAGTTTCCAGCGATAATTTTCTTTCTTGCCATCTTATATTCCCTCTTTTATCTTTTATATTTCTTTACACTTAAGACAACCACCGCCGCTTTACCGGCAGGTGATTGTCCCATGTCTCAATCCTTACTCTTATTTATCGTCTGCTGCTACAACGCCTGGCAGTTCCTTGCCCTCCAGAAATTCCAGAGAAGCGCCGCCGCCTGTGGAGATGTGAGTCATCTTATCGCCATATCCCAACTGGTTTACGGCTGCCGCAGAATCACCGCCGCCAATGATCGTAACTGCATCGGTCTGGGCAAGTGCTGCTGCAACTGATTTTGTTCCCTCGGCAAATTTTGGCATCTCGAAGCATCCCATCGGTCCGTTCCATACAACAGTCTTTGCATCTTTTACAGCATCGCTGAAAATTTTCTCTGTCTCAGGTCCGATATCCATACCTTCCCAACCGTCCGGAATATCTCCTGCGCCTACAATCTGCATATTGCAGTCGTTGGAGAAGTCATCCCCGATTCTGTGGTCAACCGGAAGAAGCAGTTTCACACCTTTTTCTTCCGCCTTCTTCACCATATCAAGCGCATACTGCAGATAGTCATCTTCACACAGAGAAGTACCGATTTTACCTCCCTGAGCTTTGGAGAATGTATAAGCCATTCCGCCGCCGATGATCAGCGTATCTACTTTGTCAAGCAGACGGTTGATAACAGAAATCTTGCTGGAAACCTTTGCTCCTCCCAGAATTGCAACAAATGGTCTTTCCGGATTCTCTACTGCATTTCCGAGGAAATCAATTTCTTTCTGCATCAGATATCCCACTGCATTTTCTTTCATATATTTCGTAACGCCTACATTAGAGCAGTGTGCTCTGTGTGCCGTACCAAATGCATCATTGACAAAAATCTCTGCCAGAGAAGCCAGATCTTTGCTGAATGCATCTTCATTCTTTGTCTCTTCCGCTCTGTAACGAGTATTCTCTAACAGTACAACATCACCGTCATTCATAGCTGCAACTGCAGCCTTTGCGTTCTCTCCCACAACCTCAGGATCAGCAGCAAACTTTACTTCCTGTCCCAGTAACTCAGACAGACGAACTGCTACCGGTGCCAGAGACATCTCCGGAAGAGGCTGTCCCTTCGGTTTTCCAAGATGAGAGCAAAGAATGACTCTTCCGCCGTCTGCGATCAGCTTTTTGATCGTCGGCAGGGCTGCTACCAGACGATTCTCGTCTGTGATTTTGCCTTCCTGAAGCGGAACGTTAAAGTCACAACGAACCAGAACTTTCTGTCCTTTTACATTAATATCATCTACACTTTTTTTATTTAACATGGGTTTTCCCTCCTAATTTCAAAAAGGTCCGGTCCCAAAAGAACCGGACCCTTCTGGATCTGAATTGTAAACGAAAGAATTACAATTATGCTAACTCTGAGAAGTATTTGATTGTACGAACCATCTGGCTTGTATAAGAGTTCTCATTGTCATACCAGGATACAACCTGTACCTGAGTTGTTCCGTTGTCCAATGGCAGTACCATAGTCTGAGTTGCATCGAACAGAGAACCAAATCTCATACCAACGATATCGCTGGATACGATTTCATCTGTGTTGTATCCGAAAGATTCTGTAGCAGAAGCTTTCATCTTAGCGTTGATTTCATCAACAGTAACAGTTCCTTCTACAACTGCTGTCAGAATTGTAGTAGAACCTGTTGGGGTAGGAACACGCTGAGCAGCTCCGATTAATTTTCCGTTCAGTTCCGGAATAACCAGACCGATTGCTTTTGCAGCACCTGTGCTGTTCGGAACAATATTCACTGCAGCTGCACGGGATCTTCTCAGATCGCCTTTTCTTTGCGGTCCGTCCAGAGTCATCTGATCGCCTGTATAAGCATGGATGGTACACATGATACCAGTTTTGATCGGTGCTAACTCGTTCAGAGCTTTTGCCATAGGAGCTAAGCAGTTTGTTGTACAGGAAGCTGCAGAAATAATAGTATCTTCAGCTTTCAGTGTCTCATGGTTTACATTGTAAACAACGGTCGGAAGGTCGTTGCCTGCCGGAGCAGAGATAACAACTTTACGAGCACCTGCATTGATATGAGCCTGAGCTTTTTCTTTGGATGTGTAGAATCCGGAGCACTCCAGAACTACGTCTACACCAAGCTCTCCCCATGGGCAGTTGTTTGCATCCGGGAATGCGTAGATTTTAATCTCTTTTCCGTCAACAGTGATGGAATCTTCACCAGCTTCTACTGTATCAGCCAAAGCGTATTTTCCCTGTGAAGAATCATATTTTAACAGATGAGCCAACATCTTCGGAGATGTCAGATCGTTGATTGCTACTACTTCATATCCCTCTGCTCCAAACATCTGTCTGAATGCAAGACGTCCGATACGTCCAAAACCATTGATTGCTACTTTTACTGCCATGATTTTAATTCCTCCTAAAAGTGTTTAGATTCATTGTGCTTCTTACTTTGTTAAAGAAACATCAACCTATAGCTTATTTTACCCAATTCTAACCAAAAATTCAATCCCTATTTTGGAAAAAAGGTAAAAAGAACAATTATATTTTTATAAAATGCGGCTTTTTCTGCCGGAAAAGCGTATAATAGCGGAATCCACATGCGGTGAGCAGAGCCTCCGCCCGGTCAAATCCATATCCCACATACCGGGGAAAATGTCCGTCGGCGCCGATGGTGATCATTTCCCCGCCCAATTCACGATACCGGTTCACTACATCGGCTCCCGGATTCGGACAGGCACGCCCATAACGATATCCTGCCGTATTGACCTCCAATGCGATGCCGAATCGGATCAGGCGCTTCAGTATCCCATCAATCTCGTCCGCATATTCCTGATACGTATAAGCTTCCGCATCCGGACCCAGATAGCGTACCAGATAATCCAGATGCCCAAGACTCTGGAAGCCCTGAAAAGAATCCAGATTCTCTGCTGTCACCTGAAAGTACTCTCTCAGAAGGACTTTTTCGTCCCGATCTGCAAACGCTTCTTTGTAATAGGGATCTTTCCCCTCCAGAAGATGCATGGAACCAATCACAAAATCAAAAGGATACTGGTTTACATACGTCTCCATCCAGTCCTTCAGATGACTCTGAAGCCCTAATTCTACCCCGAAACGAATCTCGATCCTGTCACCGTATCTGCTTTGAAGCTCACAAACCTTTCTCTGATAAGCATCGGTATCCAGTTGAAATTCCCCATTAAAATAGTCCTTATCATAGTGATCTGTGATACAGATACTCTCCATCCCAAGAGCAATGGCCTGTTCTACCATCTTTTCCATGGGAGTATCACTGTCACTGGAAAAACTCGTATGCATATGAGAATCTGCAATCATCGTATAATCGTACCTCCCGCCGCCACGTATCCGTCTTTATAAAGGACTAAAGCTTGTCCCGGTGTCACTGCCCGGACTGCCTCCGGGAACTGACAGACCAGCTCGTCTTCCCCGGTTCTTGTGACGGTGCAGGCGGCTCCTTTATGTCCATAGCGGATTTTCCCTGTCAATTCCACAGACGTACCAATAGGGAACTCCTCAAGCCCCATAAAATTCAGGCGATTTGCTTTCACCGTATGAGAAAAAACCTCGTCCCCTTCACCGATCACCACCTCATTGGTCTCAGGCCTGATCTCCAGAACAAAGATTCTCCGTCCGGCAGCAATCTGAAGCCCCCGCCTCTGTCCTACGGTATAATGGGTGATTCCCCGATGCCGTCCGATAATCTCACCTTTTGTATTGACAAAATTTCCCTCCGGAACCGTTTTCCCGGTTTCCCGCTCAATAAAGGAAGCATAATCCTTGTCCGGCACAAAACAGATTTCCTGACTGTCCTTCTTCGCCGCAACCGGAAGTCCGATATCTGCAGCCATCGAACGTATCTCTTCCTTCGTATAAGCTCCCACCGGCATCAACGTATGCGCCAACTGCTCCTGGGTCAGATTATAAAGTGCATACGTCTGATCCTTTGCTGCCGTAACAGAATTGCAGATTGCAGATCTGCCGTTTGGCAGACGGGTAATTCTGGCATAATGTCCGGTGGCAATATAATCCGCACCGATATCCAGACTGCGCTTTAAAAGCGCCTCCCATTTGACATACCGGTTACAGGCGATACAGGGATTCGGAGTTCTCCCGCATAAATATTCTGAGGTAAAATAATCCATGACTTCCCGCTTAAATTCCTTTCTGAAGTTCATGACATAATACGGAATCCCCAACATCTGCGCTACCCGGCGGGCATCCTCCACAGCGAAAAGACCGCAGCATCCGCCGTTCTCCTGCTGCACTGCTTCCTCTTCCTCCTGCCAGATCTGCATTGTGACACCGATTACATCATAACCGGCCTCTTTCAGAAGATAAGCGGCAACCGAAGAATCCACACCTCCTGACATGCCAACTACCACTCGTTCCTTTGCCATCTTAGTACTCTTCCTCGTCTTCCTCTTCACTGATATCTGATTTGGGCTTATCCAATCCTTCAATCTTAATATGATTTTTCTCTGCGTAATCCCAAAGTGCCGCATGGATCGCCTCTTCTGCAAGCAGAGAACAGTGTACCTTGACCGGCGGCAGTCCGTCCAATGCGTCCATAACTGCCTTATTTGTAACTTCTAACGCCTGTTGGATGGTTTTTCCTTTGACAAGCTCGGTTGCCATGCTGCTGGTTGCTACAGCAGCACCACAGCCGAACGTCTTAAATTTACAATCCTGGATAATTCCATTTTCATCAATATCCAGATACATTCTCATGATGTCTCCGCATTTTGCATTGCCAACCGTTCCTACACCGCTGGGATTCTCAATCTCACCAACATTTCTGGGATTCTGAAAATGATCCATTACTTTTTCACTGTACATAATTCTATTTCCTCCAAATTTTTTCTGGTACTTTCTTGTCTTTCTTATTTTCCCTGTTTTTTCATAAAATCTTCATACAACGGAGACATGTTTCTAAGTCGTTCCACAATTGCTTTTATTTTTTCAACGGTAAAATCAAGATCTTCCTTTGTTGTCTCATCACTCAAAGTCATGCGAAGGGAGCCATGGGCAATCTCATGAGGCAGCCCGATCGCCAGCAGTACATGTGAGGGATCCAGACTTCCGGATGTACATGCAGATCCGCTGGAAGCTGCAATTCCTTCCATATCTAACATAATCAACAAAGACTCTCCTTCAATAAACTGAAAACTGATATTTACATTATTCGGAAGACGTTTTACCGGATCACCATTCAGACGACAATAAGGAACTTCCTTTAAAATCCGTCCAATCATGTAATCCCTGAGTTCCGTTTCTTTGCGGGTCCTTGCTTCCATCGTATCAGCTGCGCGTTTTGCAGCGGCTCCGTATCCTACGATTCCCGGCACATTCTCTGTGCCTGCCCGGCGTTTCCGCTCCTGTGCGCCGCCGTGTACGAAGGAACGAATCTTCACACCTTTACGGATATACAAAAATCCAATTCCCTTTGGTCCGTTAATCTTATGTCCGCTGGAACTGAGCATATCGATATGGTAATCATCCACATGGATCGGAATCTGACCAAATGCCTGCACCGCATCCGTGTGAAACAGGATATTATGCTCCTTTGCAATCATTCCAATCTCTTTGATCGGCTGGATGGTACCAATCTCATTATTGGCAAACATCACAGAAATCAAGATTGTCTCGGGTGTGATTGCCTGCTCCAGGTCCTCCAGCTTTACAACACCATTTTCGTCTACATCAAGATAAGTAATCTTTGCTCCCCGCTCTTTTTCAAGATAATCGCAGGTATGCAGAATCGCATGATGCTCAATCTTCGTGGTTATGATATGATTTCCTTTATTCTTGCATGCCTCAAATGCTGCTTTCAGCGCCCAGTTGTCTGCCTCGCTTCCACCTGCCGTAAAGTAGATTTCCTCTGTTTTTGCTCCAATCACTTCTGCAATCTGTTCTCTTGCGGCTGTGACCGCCTCCTTGCTTTTTCCAGCAATTTCATAAATGCTGGATGGGTTTCCGTACAGTTCGCTAAAATAGGGGAGCATCGCTTCCACTACTTCCGGCGCTGTCTTTGTAGTTGCTGCATTATCTAAATAAATCATGTCGTCCATCTCCTTTTCAATCTCTTGATCCTTCACAGGCTCGTTTGCCCTGTTTTTGTATCTTTCGGCCTTCTTCCACTAACTGGTCCAGCATAATAGCGTCTACCGTCGATGTGATGCTGTCATTGATTTTCTGCCAGACAAATCTGGTCACACAGAAATCTGCCTCTTCGCAGCCTCCCTCACCTTCATTTGCAGGGCAGGTCACTGCATCCAGATTTCCTTCCAGCGCCCGCAATACTTCCCCTACTGAAATCTGACTGATGGGCTTTGCCAGCATATAGCCTCCGCCGGCGCCCCGCACACTTTTCACCAGACCTGCTTTTTTTAACAGACGGACCAGTTGTTCCAGATAACTCTCGGATATGTTCTGACGTTCGGAAATACTTTGAATCGAAACAGCTTCCTCCTCACTGGAAAATGCAGCCAGATCAATCAATGCCCGTAACCCATATCTTCCTTTTGTAGATAGCTTCATATCTTGTCACTTTGGCGTCAGTGCCGCCCCTTCCTTTTCTATTGTTAAATCCGAGTATTTTACTCGGAATTAATTCCATTTAAAGAATAGCACCGGAACCTGGTTCTGTCAAGGTAGTTTTTTACATATATTTAGTTTTAAGAAAACAAAAAAGCTGGAGCACGATTATGTCACGTAAAAAAGCACTGCTTCTCGGAACAGTGATACTGACCGCCACGGGCTTTCTAACCCGGATTATTGGCTTCTTCTATAGAATATTCCTCTCACGTACCATTGGTGCAAAGGAAATCGGACTCTTTCAACTCCTGTCACCAGTAAATGCACTCTGTGCCGCTCTTTGTATCGGCGGTGTTTCCACCATGATGTCCCGCACGATTGCAGCCAAAACCGCCACCAAATCCAAAAAAGATGGATTTGATATTCTATATCTTGGAACCGGATTTTGTCTGATTCTCTCCATCTGTGCTGCACTGGGACTCCATCATTTTTCCGATTTTCTGGCAATACGCATTCTTGGTGAAAAAGATTTAAGCCCTATGGTGGATATTCTCGCCTACAGTATTCCACTCTCCACGATACATACCTGTGCAATGTCCTATTATTTTGCACAAAAAAAGACAGGAATTCCCTCAATCGGGCAGCTTCTGGAGCAGCTTGTCAGAGTTCTTTCCTCTTATCTGGTATATCAGCTGATGCGTAATCAGGGGATACAGCCAGACGCACAGGTAGCCGTCATCGGTCTGCTTGCAGGAGAAGCTGCCGCCTGTCTGTTTACCTTAATTGCAGTTGCCTGGGAAAGCTCTAAACACAATTACCACTTTAAGATCCACGCTATCCCTTTTTCCTCAGCTTCGGAATTGTACCGGCTGTCATTACCTCTGACTGCCAATCGGATTTGTATTACTCTGCTGCACAGTGTGGAAGCAGTTCTGATTCCCAGCCGCCTGCAGATGTGCGGCCTTACCAACGATGCGGCGCTCTCCATCTACGGGGTCATGACCGGCATGGCTCTTCCTATGATTCTTTTCCCAAGCGCTATCACAAACTCCGTGGCTGTTATGCTCCTTCCAAGTGTCGCGGAGGATCAGGCTTCCGGCAATCTGGCGAATGTAAGGCGCACGATAGAAGCAACCATAAAATACTGCCTGATTCTCGGTATTTTTGCATCCGGTGTTTTCTGTGTCTATGGACATACAATCGGAACCCTCCTGTTTGACAATGAAGATGCCGGGACATTTTTACAGATTCTTGCTTTTATCAGTCCGTTCCTCTATCTGAATTCCACACTTTCCAGTATTCTGAATGGACTTGGCAAAACACGGCTATGCTTTTATCAAAACCTTGCCGGACTTACAACGCGGATTCTCTTTGTCCTCTTTGCAATTCCGGTATTCGGAATCCAAGGATATTTATGGGGTATTCTGGCAAGCGAATTGATCTCTGCCATCCTGAACATTCTTTTTCTTAAGCAGGCTGCTTCTTTTTCATTTGATGCAGCGGAATGTATTTTAAAGCCTGTGATCTGGCTGCTGATTTCACTGGGGGTTAGCTTTTCAGTTACGGGGGTTCTGAATGGGATTCATATGAAAGGTGAGGTTTTAAGACTGCTTCTGGTCATTGCAATTATGGGGATAACATATCTGGGGGCTCTTGGGAAGACGCTTCGCTTAAAGTAGGACGAACGGAAAAGGGAGGAGCCCAGACGATACTGCCCGGAGATTTGCTTGCTTCTGCGTTTCCCCTCAGCTAACTTGCGTTCACACTAAGTTCATCGCCAATGGGCTCTTCACTAAGTGTTCACAGCAAGTGGATCTTCGGGCGCACTCCGAAGTCATCGCAAATCTCCGGGCAGTATCGTCTGGGCTCCTCCCTTTTCCTGACTTCTGCTGTGATCATATTCCTAATTACCCTAAAAGAAGAAGGAGTATAAGCTAATTTTCACCTATTCTCCTTCTTCTTTTAGAATTCTTATATATTCTACTTTTCTTCTAAATAGTCTATAATTATTTTTTACACTTCTTACAGCAATAGGCATGATCCAAGGCTACAGCACTTGCAAATGTTCGTGATAATTGAATTCCATCACTCTTTTTGGATACCCATGCAGATTCATATCGTTCTTTTCTCCAAGCGATGCAGCGTGCATCACTTGTGATATATCCTTTTTCCATTTCATTATCACAATATGGGCATTTCATAGACCTTACCCCTTCTATTGTTCATCGACAAATCTCTGAATATTGGAAGCGTTGACATATTTTCTCATTACGCCATCACTTCGGACCACCAGGGTTGGTGCCTGCATGATGCCGTACTTGGAAACAAGATCCGGATGTTGTTCGGCATCTACGATCTGATAGTCCATTCCTTCCAGCATCTGTTTTGCTATCTTGCAGTTTGGACAAGTATTGGTGGTAAACAACAGGATTCCGTCTTCTTCCTGTACTTCCGGAAGTACCGTCGAAACTTTCCCTGCAGACCGGGCTGCTTTTTTCTTTAAATGAGAATGGGTAATATCATATACCGTACGGTTTTTGTACTCCTGAGATTTCCCGTCATTCCAGTTTTGGACCGGCCGGTAATAACCAGTGATACGACTGTATACTTCTGCAGATTTTCCGCAGGTTGGACAGGTAAAGTGTTCTCCGGTGATATAGCCGTGATCTTTACAGACGGAATACGTAGGCGACAATGTATAATATGGAAGTTTGTAATTTTCCGCTATTTTCCGTACAAGAGAAGCCGCCGAACGCCAATCCGGAAGTTTCTCGCCTAAAAACGCATGAAATACGGTACCTGAAGTATACAAGGTCTGTAGTTCGTCCTGAATATCCAGTGCATCAAAGATGTCCTCCGTATACTCTACCGGCAGATGGGAACTGTTGGTGTAGTAGGGGGTATCACCCTTACTTCCGGCTGTCCTGATATCCGGCCACTGTTCCCTGTCGTGTTTTGCCAGACGGTAAGTGGTGGATTCCGCAGGCGTAGCTTCCAGATTATACAAATCTCCGTATTCCTCCTGATAACCCACCAGACGTTCCCTCATATATTCCAAAACTTCTTTTGTAAACTGCTGCGTTTTCGGATCTGTCATATCTTTGCCCAGCCATTTTGCATTCAGCCCAACCTCATTCATTCCGATCAGCCCTATGGTTGAGAAATGGCTGTCAAAGCTGCCCAGATATCTTCTGGTGTATGGGTACAGTCCCTCGTTCAGCAGTTTGGTAATCACATCCCTTTTGATTTTTAAAGAACGGGCTGAGAGATCCATCAGTCTGTCCAGACGTTTATAGAATTCCTTCTCATCTTTTGATTGATAAGCAATACGAGGCATGTTGATTGTCACAACCCCCACGGATCCTGTACTTTCTCCGGAACCAAAGTAACCGCCGGTTTTCTTCCGCAGTTCTCTTAAGTCAAGTCTCAGACGGCAGCACATGCTCCGCACATCGCTCGGCTCCATATCACTGTTGATATAGTTGGAGAAATATGGCGTTCCATACTTGCTGGTCATCTCGAACAGGAGGCGGTTATTTTCCGTATCCGACCAGTCAAAATCAGAAGTGATGGAATAAGTCGGAATCGGATACTGAAATCCGCGTCCATTGGCATCGCCCTCAATCATGGTCTCAATGAATGCCTTGTTGATCATATCCATCTCCGGTTTGCAGTCTTTGTACTTAAATTCCTGAGACTTTCCGCCCACGATCGCGGGTAATTCTGCCAGATCCTGGGGTACGGTCCAGTCAAGGGTAATATTGGAAAATGGCGCCTGGGTTCCCCATCTGCTGGGCGTATTTACACCATAGATAAAGGATTCAATACACTTCTTCACTTCCGGATAAGTCAGATTGTCTGCCTTGACAAATGGGGCCAGATACGTATCAAAAGATGAGAAGGCCTGCGCACCCGCCCATTCATTCTGCATGATTCCAAGGAAGTTTACCATCTGGTTGCACAGTACACTTAAATGCTTTGCCGGTGCAGAAGTAATCTTACCCTCAATTCCGCCCAGCCCTTCTGTTATTAATTGCTTTAACGACCACCCCGCACAGTATCCAGTCAGCATCGACAGGTCATGAATATGGATATCAGCATTTCTATGGGCATTGGCGATCTCCTCGTCATAAATCTCGGAAAGCCAGTAATTCGCAGTCACCGCACCAGAGTTACTTAAGATCAGTCCTCCTACCGAATACGTAACGGTAGAATTCTCTTTTACCCGCCAGTCCTCCACTTTCACATAACTGTTCACTATCTCTTTATAGTCCAGAATCGTAGACTTCATATTCCGCATCTTTTCCCGCTGCTTCCGATACAAGATGTACGCTTTGGCAACGTCCGAATATCCGCACTGAATCAACACATTCTCTACGGAATCCTGAATATCTTCCACAAAGATTCTGCTCTCTGTGATTTTTTTCTGAAAGTCGGCCGTCACCCGAAGTCCCAGCATCTGCAGCATATCTTCACTATATTGCTTATCGGTAGCTTCAAATGCCTTTCCGATAGCATCTGTGATTTTATCAAGCTCAAAATTTACAATTGCTCCGTCTCTCTTTTCTACCTGAAACATTCTGTATATGCCTCCTGACTGCTATTAAGGTTAACAAACCGCAGTTCTCACACTGCAGTACCAGTACTACTTATCATAGCAGAGAAGGCCGGAAACGTCAATAGAGAAACACAATATCTTGTGTTTCTCTATTGGTATATACAATATATAGTTTTGTTTTCTAAACAGACCTCACCATGCATCTTGACTTGCTCCGCCGTCCGGGAGCAAGTCAAGATGCATGAGTTATTTTCCTACAGTTCCTAAATACTTCCGTAAATTTCTTTTGGTACGTAAGCCTGTACTTTAATTCCCTCCGGAAGATATTCTTCCAGCATCAGTTGTCCATGTTGCCGAATCAGCGCAATCTTGGAAGCTTCCTGGTATCCGTAAATCCGGTCGATAAATATCTGCTGCTTTCTTAAAATCTCCTCCAACAGCGCCCTCAGGGATTCAAGCCCCTCGTGATACTTTGCTGATATCTTCAGTACATAATCAGCTCTGCTGTCCCGGAAGATTTTCTCCTCACTCACCATATCCTGCTTGTTAAACAATGTAATAACCGTCTTCTCCTCGACTCCCAACTGCTTCAAAGTCTCATAGACCACCTGCATCTGCCGCTCCATCTGCGGGCTGGAGGAATCTACAACATGGATAATAATATCCGCATATCGTGCCTCTTCCAGTGTACTTTTAAAGGCTTCAATCAAATGATGAGGCAGTTTACGGATAAATCCAACGGTGTCCGTCAACAAAATCTGCTGCCCTCCCGGAAGATTTAAAATTCGTGTCGTTGGATCAAGTGTTGCAAACAACTGATCTTCCTCCAAAACGCCTGCTCCCGTCGTCACATTAAGCAGCGTAGACTTTCCGGCATTGGTATACCCGACAATCGCACAGACTTTCAGTTGTCCCTTCTTCCGCTTCTGACGAATCAGATCCCGATGACGCTGCACCTCCTCAAGTTCTCTTCGCAAGGCTGCGATTCGGTCTGTAATCAAACGTCGATCCATCTCCAGTTTCTTCTCTCCCGGTCCTCTCGTACCGATTCCGCCGCCCAGACGGGACAGTGAAGAACGTAATCCTACCAGTCTGGCCTGACGATATTTCAACTGGGCAAGCTCTACCTGGATCTTACCCTCGCTGGTGTTGGCTCTTCCCGCAAAGATGTCCAGAATCAATAAGGTACGATCCATCACCTTACATTCCAATTCCCGCTCCAGATTATTCAGCTGGGCCGGTGATAATTCATCATCGCAGATAATTCCCGTTGCATCCATCAGATACAACATCTGTTTTATTTCCTCTATTTTCCCTTTTCCCACATAAGTAGCCGGATGAATTCCTTCCCGGTTCTGCACCAGACGATTCACAACTTCCGCTCCGGCTGTCTGCGCCAATTCTTCCAGTTCCAGAAGAGACCAGAACGTCTCGTCCTGTCCCGAGGTCTGGACTCCAACCAGAATCACCCGCTCTTTCATCTGTTCGGATTTATAAAACGCTTCCATTCATTCCCCCACTATCGGCTCTGTAAAAAATTGTTTTCCCGTATGGCATCCTCATGATCCGGATACTTACTCAGGAACTCAGACATCTTTTGTTTTGCCGTATTAAAATCCAACTGCTTCTCATACACCACAATCTCATTGAACAACAGATTCTCCTGCTCTTCCTCATCGTTACATTCCAGACCACTCTGGATATTCAGGAGCGCACTTTGATAATTCTCTTCTGCAATATCACACAATACCAATCCATTATAGGCTTTTGCAGAATTTTTATTCTTCTGAAGATAATTCTGATACAACGCCCTTGCATTGGCCGCATCATTGGTTTCCAGATAAATCTTGCCAAGCAGAAGCACCGCATCCTGATGCCCTTCATTGACCGCTTTATTCAACACTTCTTTTGCCCGGTCATACTCTTCCAGATAATAAAAAATACGACCCTGCTGGTATTGCTCTGTTACATTTTCAGGAGTTTTCTCGACCGCCTGTTCCAGATAAGCTGCCCCATCCGCACCACGATTCTTTCCTGCATATACCAGATAGACATTCAGATAATTCTCATACCCGGAGTCCTTCTCCAGAGATTTTTGAAAATCAGAAGCTGCCTTCTGCTCTTCTTGCTGCTCCAGATACAATTTTCCTCTCAGAAAGTATGCCTCAGCATCCTCATACTGTTCAATCAGCCTGCCATAAATCTCCACTGCCTTATCTGTCTGCCCCCCTCCCTGATAGGCGGCCGCAAGATAATAATTTACATCTTTCTCAAATGCTTCATCCTTATAATCCAGTTCTTCCAGAGATTTATCAAGCAGTATTACCGCATGCTCATAATCCTCCATCTCCAGATATGTGATGCCCTCACAGCGATAAGCCTCCACCTCACGTCCGTCTTCCTTCGCCGCAACCTGGAACTGTGCAAGAGCTTCCACATAATTCTTCTGCTCCAACGCTTTCAGACCTGCATCGTATGCCCCGGAATCCACCTTGTCCCCGCAGGCACCAGCCATACTCATCATACAGCATAAACCAATTATCGTTATCGCTTTTTTCACTGCCACCACTCCGGTTCTTATTGAATTACCAGGTTTTCCGCCTCCATGACAGAAATCACCTGATTCACATATTTCTCACAAATTGCATCATCCGAAGCTTCCACCATCACACGAATCAACGGCTCTGTACCGCTCTCCCTTACCAGGATTCTTCCGTTATCGCCAAGGGCTTCCGCCACGTCTGAAACCGCTTTCTGAACTGCTTTATTTTCCCTCGCCTCTGCCTTGTTGGCAACTCTTACATTCTTCAAAAGCTGCGGATAAATTGTAATCTCATCTGCCAGAACATGAAGGGGAACCTTCTTCTCCAGCATCACTTCCATAACCATCAAAGAGGTCAGAATACCATCACCGGTTGTTGCATGTTTGCTGAAAATGATATGTCCAGACTGTTCTCCGCCCAGCGAATGACCGTTTGCCATCATATTCTCACATACATATTTATCACCTACCGCGGTCTTCTCATAACGGATGCCATTGCGGTCACAGGCTTTATAAAGACCCAGATTTGACATAATAGTGGTCACAATGGTGTCATTGTTCAGACGTCCCTGTTCCTTCAGGTATTTTCCGCAGATGAACATAATCATATCTCCATCCACAATTTCTCCCTGATCGTCCACAGCGATACATCGGTCTGCATCACCATCGTATGCAAATCCTACATCCAAATGCTTTTCGCGGACAAACTGCTGAAGGATCTCGATATGGGTAGAGCCGCAGTCTTTGTTAATATTCGTGCCATCCGGCTCATTGTTAATGACATAAGTTTTCGCCCCAACCGCATCAAAGACACTTTTGGCAATAGAAGAAGAACTTCCGTTGGAGCAATCCAGGCCAACACGTACATTCTTAAAAGAACGCGTGGGAATAGAAATCAAATGACCGATATAGCGATTACGTCCCGCTGTAAAATCTACAGTTCTTCCGATATTTTCCCCTGTGGCAAATGGAATCTTTGGCTGTTCATCATCAATATAAGATTCAATCTGCTCCTCCAGAGATGCTTCCAGCTTCTGCCCCTGACCATTGATAATTTTAATTCCATTATCATAAAATGGGTTATGGCTGGCAGAAATCATAATACCGCAGTCAAAATTCTCAGTCCGTACAACGTAAGAAACACTTGGCGTGGTCGTAACATGCAGCAGATAGGCATCTGCACCGGATGCCGTAAGTCCGGAAACCAACGCATACTCAAACATATAACTGGAACGGCGGGTATCCTTACCGATCACGATGGATGCTTTGTGATCCTTTCCAAAATACCATCCCAAAAAACGTCCCACTTTGTAAGCATGCTCCACCGTCAGATCAATATTTGCCTCCCCGCGGAAACCATCCGTACCAAAATATTTTCCCATCTTTTTGCTCTCCTTATACTCTCTTTCAAAATTACACTGATAACCCTACATTAATTATACAGCTTCTCGCTGTAAACCCCTTCCGCAATCAACCGCTTAAATGCTTCCATTACCGCTTCCTTATCTTCCTGATAAGTAACTCCGAACCACGTTGCATCGGTCTTTAAAACCTTCACCTGTACCTCTCCCCGCTTCAAAAGCTCATCAATATAGATTGGGAGCAGGTATTCTCCCTTCAGTTCTCCCGGCTGCTGTTTCGATAAAAACTCTGTAAATCCCCGCTCAAGGGAATCCAGGAACTCTGGCTGCAATCCCCACATATTCATGGAAACAAGGGAATTCACATCAACAGGAACCAATGTCTCATCCTTTTTCACTGCTGCTCCTTCCGGAGTCTTTACAATATTTGAGGTCTCATGAATTCCAATCAGATTCCCTTCTGCATCTGTTTCGCAGACTCCGCGGGTAACCCCTCCGTTATCACTCAAGGTATTGCCAAGTACAAAGCCGGCCATACAAATCGGAGAAGCTCCTTCTTCCAGGGTATGCTCCTGAATCAGATAATCATGCAGCTTTACAAACGGCTCTTTTCCGTAATAATCATCTGCGTTAATCACAGCAAAGGGCTCCTGAATCAATTCTTTTGCGCAAAGTACAGCCTGACCTGTCCCCCATGGTTTCGTCCTTCCTTCCGGCTTTACAAAACCTGCCGGCAAATCGTCCAGTTCCTGATAAGCGTAAGCCACTTCCGCAATTTTCTCAATTCTGGAACCAATCACTCTCTTAAAGTCTTCTTCCAAATCCCTTCTGATTACAAAAACAATCTTATTGAATCCAGCTTCCAGAGCATCGTGAATGGAATAATCCATAATGATCTCACCATTCTTTCCTACCGGTTCCAACTGCTTAATTCCTTTTCCAAAACGACTTCCGATTCCTGCTGCCATAATTACCAATGTTGTTTTTTTCATGTTTTTCTCCATTCTTTGAACTATTCTGTACCTGGGCACCCATTCTTCTTACTGCGTCCGGCTGTCTTGTAGCATCCGGCAGCTTACGCTGTTTCCTGAAGATTGCTCAGCTTTGCTGCCTGATCGGCAGCAATCAGACTGTCAATCACCTCATCCAAATCTCCGTTCAGGATTCCATCCAGACGATGCAGGGTCAGTTTGATACGATGATCTGTCACCCTTCCCTGCGGGAAATTATAAGTTCTGATCTTTTCAGACCGATCACCCGTACCGACCTGACTTCTTCTGGCTTCCGCCTCCGCATCATGCTGTTTCTCCAATTCCATCTCATACAGACGGGAACGCAGAACTTTCAATGCTTTCTCTTTGTTCTTAAGCTGTGACTTTTCATCCTGGCAGGAAATCACAATTCCCGTGGGAATATGAGTCAGACGAACTGCAGAGTCTGTGGTATTGACACACTGTCCTCCATTTCCGGAAGCACGAAATACATCAAACTTACAATCATTCAAATCAAGCTGAAAGTCAATTTCCTCTGCTTCCGGCATGATCGCTACTGTAATCGTAGAGGTATGGATTCTTCCGCCGCTCTCTGTCTCCGGAACACGCTGCACACGATGTACACCGCTTTCATACTTCATTCTGGAATACGCACCGCTTCCGTTGATCATAAATGTAACTTCTTTGAAACCGCCAATTCCATTCTCATTCACGCTGATCATCTCAGTCTTCCAACGCCGGCTCTCTGCATACTTCACATACATCCGGTAAACCTCTGCCGCAAACAGCGCCGCCTCATCTCCGCCGGCTCCGGCACGTATTTCCACAATAACATTTTTACTGTCATTGGGGTCTTTCGGAAGCAGGAGAATCTTGATTTCCCGCTCCAGTTCCTCCACCTGTTTTCTGGCATCTGACAGCTCTTCTTTCAGCATCTCACGCATTTCTTCATCATTCTCTTCCTCCAGCAAGGAGAGGCTGTCCTCTATTGTCTGCTTGCTGTCCTTATATTTTCGATAAGTGTCTGCAATTGGCTGCAATTCTGCCTGTTCTTTCATCAGTCGCTGGAATTTCGCCGAATCATTGGCTACATCCGGCTCTGCCAACTGTCTTAAAATCTCTTCCAGACGAATCAGGATGTCATCTAATTTATCAAACATTCTATTTTCTCCTTTGGCTATGGTACGAAAATCTGCCGCCCGCTACGGCCTTTCGTCTTCCCGTTTCTTCGACGTGCTCACTTCCCCTCAGCCTGTAGTCTTCGGGCGCGTTCCCACATGTCTCAGAAACGGGAAGACGAAAGGCCGTAGCGGGCGGAAGATTTTCTGTGTATTGGCAGACGTTGCTTTTAATACTCATAGAGCGTGTTTGAAAATTGCTTTCCGCAAGGTGGGCGTTCCAGTTTGCGGAGAATTTGTTCCAAATTCAGGAGTCGTAGCGGGCTACGTTGACTGAATTTGGGGCAAATTCCACGCGAAGTGGGGCGTGCAGATTGCGGGAATGAATTTTCAAACACGCTCTAATGCTCCGCTTCCCTCCACTGTGCGATTGCTACACGGGGCAGGTCTGCCAGATCTTTTTTGATTTCTACATTTATATATCCTGTATCATTTAACAGGGTATACAGGGCTTCTCTCTGGTCGTATCCAATTTCCATGCAGAGCCAGCCGCCCGGCTTCAAATACTCAGGAGCTTGTTCTACAATTTTTCGATAGAAATAGAGTCCGTCTTCGTGGCCGTCAAGAGCCAGGATTGGCTCATGGTTTCGCACTTCTTCCATCAGGGTTGGGATTACCTTGGTTGCGATATAGGGCGGATTTGATACAATCATGTCGAAAGCTCCGCCGATGTTTTCAAACAGATCGCTTTCAATCCAGGTACAGCCTTTCAAATGCTGTGCTTTTTCATTTTTTCGGGCTACCTCGAGTGCTTTGGGTGAGATATCGCTTCCTGCACCGGTAACAGAAGCATGGCGTACCAGTGTCAGAAGAATGCAGCCGCTCCCCGTGCAAAGATCCAGAATACGCATCCCCGGCTCCAGATGCTGCAATGCTTCTTCAATCAATACTTCCGTATCCTGACGGGGGATAAGGACGTTTTCATTGACCTGATACGGTTGTCCGTAAAACCATGCTTCTCCAATCAGATATTGAACTGGAATATGGGATCCCCGCCTCCGCAGCAGTTCCTGATACTGCGCAGCATCCTCCTCATCCATGGGATCATTCATGTGAAGATAGTAAAAACTCTTATTGATATTACATACATACTCCATCAAAAGCCATGCATCCTGACGTGCGTCCTCAATTCCCCGGCCTTCCAGATATTCTCTGGCATAGGTCAGCCAGGCTTTTATGGAACATAAAATCTCGCTATTTTTATTCATAATGCTTTTCGGATTCTGTTCCTTCCTCCGCCTCATATTGATAGTCGAAATTTTCTGCCAGATAAGCGCGCCAGTCAAAGACAGCCTCCACAGCCGCAATTGCCACTTCCGCCTCTTCTTCATCCGGCTCACGGGTCGTCATATGCTGAATCATCATTCCCGGTTTGCTCAGCAGATTTACAAACTTATTCTCACTTCGTCCTGCCAGCCGGATGATTTCATATGACACTCCTGCGATCACCGGCATCAGCAGAATTCTGACAATCACCCGCCACAGATGGGACTCGACATGTATAAACATCAGAAATACTGCACTTACAATCATGACAAAAAACAGAAAGCTGGTGCCGCAGCGCTTATGTTCTCTGGAACTTTTCATAACATTTTCCACATTCAGTTCCATTCCATGTTCAATACAATTAATACATTTATGTTCCGCACCATGATACTCGAAGGTTCTCTGGATATCTTTCATACGGGAAATCAGACCCAGATATAAGAGAAAAATCAATACACGAACCACGGACTCCGCAAATGCAATGATCCCCTGAGAATCTGTGACATGCCGCAGCAGATTTGTGAGGTAATACGGAAGCAACATAAAAACAGCCACAGACAGCACCACGGAAAATGCAACCGTGCCGTACATGATCCACTTTTCCTGCTTTTCTTCTTTCTCCTCCTGCTTCTTTAATTCTTCCTCTGTCATACTCTTTTTCACCGTTTCTTCTTCCTCATCCTCAAAGAATGTGGCAGAGTACATCAGACACTTTGTTCCGATCACCAGAGAATCCACAAAGTTAAAAACACCACGGATAATCGGAAGATTGAATAACTTTTTATTCTTGATAAAGCTTTTATAAGGTTCAACCTTTACTTCAATTTCCTTATTAGGTTTACGGACTGCTATCGAATATTCATCGCCATGGCGCATCATAATGCCCTCCATGACTGCCTGTCCGCCGATATTGGATGATTTCATTCAACTACCTCGTTATCGTAAACTGACATGTATCCATGACCCTGCGTGTGCAAGCACACTCCGGCTCATGGCTGCTGTACGGGACTTTTATAGTAAACGGACATGTCTGCTGGCGCAGACGTCACCATTCATGAAAGTCGATTGCTCCGCACTTTGTGCTCCCACAATCGCCGCCGGTATTCGTAATCCGGGCTCTCGCCCTCCTTACTCATACCGGCTTGCCCGTCCAATGTCCATGACTCGCTGCATGCAAGCATGCGCTCCTCATGGCCGCTGTCCGGAACTTTCATAGTAAAATGGGTTGAGATTTTCCAACCTCAACCCAATTCTCTTCTTCAACTATTTATTTCATGCCGTATTTCTTATTGAATTTCTCAATACGTCCACGTGCTGCAGCAGCCTTCTGCTGTCCGGTATAGAACGGATGGCATTTAGAACAGATTTCTACGTGAATGTCTTCTTTTGTAGATCCTGTTGTAAATGTATTGCCACAGTTGCATGTAACAGTTGCCTCATGGTATACTGGATGGATTCCGTCTTTCATCTTTTTCACCTCTTCTACATTATAGTATCTATTTGCAGCATATTGCTACAGGACTTCTTGCAATTTTAAACAGCTTTCAAATTATAGCATAGGTTTCCCATAAATGCAAGCGCTTCCTCAAAATTTTATTTTAAATTTCTAAATGTACTTTTGCCTGCGGATCAGAGAAACCACTTCCTGATTACTCTTGGTATGAGCAAACATATTCAGCAGGTTTTCCGTAGCTTCCTCCGCCTTCATGCTATTCAACGCCTTCCGCATAATACTCACTGCTTCCAGTTCTTCACTGGAAAGCAGCAGATCTTCTCTTCTGGTTCCTGACCTTGCAATATCAATTGCCGGAAATACACGCTTCTCCTGCAGCTTACGGTCCAGAATCAATTCCATATTACCGGTCCCCTTAAACTCTTCATAAACCACATCGTCCATCTTGCTTCCTGTATCTACAAGCGCTGTAGCCAAAATCGTCAGGCTTCCTCCCTCACGCATATTCCGGGCCGCACCGAAGAAACGCTTCGGCATGTGAAGCGCTGCCGGATCCAGACCGCCTGAGAGTGTTCTTCCGCTGGGCGGAACCGTCTGGTTATAAGCCCGGGCCAGTCTTGTAATACTATCAATAAAGATCACGACATCCCGCTTATTTTCCACCAGCCGCTTGGCACGTTCAATCACCATCTCCGACACACGTTTATGATGTTCTGGAAGTTCATCAAATGTAGAATAGATCACTTCTACATTCGGTCCGGCAATCGCTTCTTTGATATCGGTTACTTCTTCCGGACGCTCATCAATCAGCAGAATCATCAAATGCATCTCCGGATTGTTACGCAATATCGACTTCGCCGCATCTTTCAGCATAGTTGTCTTTCCGGCTTTCGGCGGGGACACAATCATTCCTCTCTGCCCTTTTCCAATCGGACTTACCAGATCCACAATCCTCATTGCCATACTTCCGCCGGGACGTTCCAGATAAACTCTCTGATTTGGAAAAATCGGAGTCATATCTTCAAAATTCATACGCCTCATGCTCACCGCCGGCGGCATCTGATTGATGCTTTTCACATACAAAAGAGCCGAAAATTTTTCTGTGGGAGACTTAATTCTTGTATTTCCCTTCAGAATATCTCCGGTTTTCAGACGAAAACGGCGAATCTGTGACGGCGCTACATAGACATCATTATCCCCTGGCAGAAAATTGTCCGAACGTATGAACCCATAGCCATCTGCCATAACCTCCAGAATTCCTTCCACTTCCTCCCCGCTGTCCAACCGTTCAAAATCTTTTTTAGAATGCTCGTCTCCATCGTTTACCGGTCTGGTATAGGTCTGGGAAGCTGTTCCATTCTCACTGCGGCTTGTCTGTATCGTCTGCCCTGCGTTTGCTGTCTCCTGAATTCTTGGCTCCTGCACTTTTGCTTCCTGAGAACGCAAGTCCTGTTCCTTAACTTCCTGTGGTCTGCTTATCTGCGGTTTTGCCCCCTGCACTCTGGACTTTTGCTGCTTCTCATCTTCTTCCAACATCCGCTGAATCAGTTCTTCTTTTCTTAATGTTGAGATTCTTCGCATCCCCCTCGTCTTGGCAATCTGCTTCAGCTCGCCGAGAGGTAATGATTCATACTGCGCTCTTGTCATAACTAACTCCTTCTTATCACGCACATTTCTCCGTGCAAAAAAGCACAAGAGTCCTGCTTCAAAGATTAAATTCTTCTATTCTTTCGGGGAAAATCTTCACAGACTGGCCCTCACGGCCAGAAGAAACTTTCTTTACACGGTATAGTATATCAAAAAAACCATGTATCCACAATAGTTTTTTCAGACTCTTCCAAATCTGGAGTATGTTTGAAAATTGCCTTCTTCACTATACAAACACGCCACTAAGAAAAACAGCGGTATTGTTCTTATACCACTGCCCCTGACTGCGGTTAACAGGACTTGAACCTGCACGTCTGTTGACAATAGAACCTAAATCTATCGCGTCTGCCAATTCCGCCATAACCGCCTGTATAAAGAAAGCAAGTCTAAAAAAGACTTGCTTTTTATGAAGCATCGGGGATTCGAACCCCGGACAACTTGATTAAAAGTCAAGTGCTCTACCGACTGAGCTAATGCTCCCCATATAAACTGGGCTAGCTGGATTCGAACCAGCGAATGCAGCAGTCAAAGTGCTGTGCCTTACCGCTTGGCGATAGCCCAATGTTTCGCCATCAACGGCAGGGTGGATAAAGGGATTCGAACCCTTGGCCTCCAGAGCCACAATCTGGCGCGCTAACCAACTGCGCTATACCCACCATATAAATATCGCTTCCGCGAAACGTGCTTGGAGGGATTCGAACCCCCGACCCACGGCTTAGAAGGCCGTTGCTCTATCCAACTGAGCTACAAACACGTAAGCGGGTGATGGGAATCGAACCCACGTATCCAGCTTGGAAGGCTGGTGTTCTAC
>UQAW01000011.1 GCA_900539175.1 uncultured Lachnospiraceae bacterium | reverse complement strand
GTAAAACATGAGAAAGTAGCCCGAATAGGGCGGATTTCGAATGTTTTTAGGATTGCGGGAGCATGAAATGCGAAGCAATCCGTGTATCATAGGGGGCAAAATACTTTTTGCCCCCAACATCATCTATATTGAATAATTATGCATAAATACAGCAAAACTCTTAGAATTATGTGGAGATTTAAGAGTTTTGCTGTATTTTTATGTCAAAGCTGTCGGAAATGGTAAAATATGCACAAAAAAATAAGGATTACACATTGAAAAGTGGTGAAGATTCTGCTATAGTTATAAAATAACAGATCCATAATTCCTTATACAATTGCGGAATTTAAGAGATGTGTGAAAAAAGTGGAGGGAGAAAGTGTGTATGAACGAAAAGGATAGCTTTAAACCTTACGTCAGTGCCGATAAAGTACTGCCTGAGCTTACCCCGGTATCTATTATTGTGGGTGTACTTCTGGCGGTAGTTTTTGGTGCGGCCAATGCATACCTTGGCTTAAAAGTCGGTATGACAGTATCTGCGTCCATTCCGGCAGCTGTACTTGGAATGGGAGTGATTCGATTTGTGATGCGCAGAAATTCTATTCTGGAGAGCAACATGGTACAGACCATTGGTTCTGCTGGTGAGTCACTGGCGGCAGGGGCAATCTTTACGATGCCGGCACTGTTTCTGTGGGCAAAAGAGGGCATCGGAACGATGCCGGATATGCTGGAGATTACGATCATTGCATTGTTTGGCGGTCTGTTGGGTATCTTTTTCATGGTTCCGCTCCGCCGTGCGTTGATTGTAAAAGAGCATGGTGTGCTTCCGTATCCGGAAGGAATGGCATGTGCGGAAGTTATGATGGCCGGTGAAAAGGGCGGCTCCAGTGCAAAGACGGTATTTTCAGGTATGGGACTTGGTGCTGTATTTAAAATGATCGTGGATGGTCTTAAGGCTGTTCCAAGTGAAATTAATGCTACCTTTAAGGGCTTTGCAGGGCAGATTGGTACACAGGTATATCCAGCTTTGCTTGGTGTCGGTTATATCTGCGGACCAAGAATTTCTTCTTATATGTTTGCCGGAGGTGTAATTGGATGGATGGTCTTAATTCCGCTGATTGTATTGTTCGGCGGTGACGCAATTTTGTATCCGGGTACAGATACTATCGCACAAATTTATGCAAAAAGCGGTGCATCTGGAATCTGGGGCAGTTATGTCCGGTACATCGGTGCAGGCGCTGTGGCATGCGGAGGTATCTTAAGTCTTATTAAATCTCTGCCTTTGATTATCAAAACCTTTGGCGGGGCTATGAAAGGTCTGAAGGGTTCCAAGGGAGAAGGTACCGGAGAGAGAACAGATAAAGATTTGAATATCGGAATTATTCTTGGGGCAACACTCGTGATTGCAATATTGATATGGCTGATACCTTCTGTTCCGGTTAGTTTGCTTGGGGCAGTTCTGATTATTGTGTTTGGATTCTTTTTTGCCACGGTATCGTCCCGTATGGTTGGATTGGTGGGAAGTTCCAACAATCCGGTTTCCGGTATGGCAATTGCAACACTTTTGATTGCAACCTTTGTTTTGAAAGCAACCGGATACACCGGGGCAGCCGGCATGACAGGTGCGATTGCCATTGGTTCGATTATCTGTATTATTGCTGCAATTGCGGGAGATACTTCTCAGGATTTGAAAACCGGTTTTATTGTAGGTGCAACACCAAAGAAACAGCAGATTGGTGAGTGTATTGGTGTGGTTGCATCAGCGTTGGCAATCGGCGGGGTTTTGTATCTTCTGAACAAGGCATGGGGATTTGGCGGTACAGAGATACCTGCACCGCAGGCGAATATGATGAAGATGATTGTAGAAGGTGTTATGGATGGAAATCTTCCTTGGGCAATGATCTTTACCGGGGTATTTCTGGCACTGGTTATGGAAGTGCTCCGGATTCCGGTAATGCCGTTCGCAGTAGGACTCTATCTGCCGGTTCAGTTAAATGCATGTATTATGATCGGTGGTCTGGTTCGTCTGTTCATGGACAGCAGAAAAGCAAAAAATAAAGCAGAGAAAGAAATATTCGAGCGTCAGACGAACAATGGTGTTCTGTATTGTTCCGGAATGATTGCAGGTGAAGGTATCGTTGGAATTCTGCTGGCAATATTTGCATTGATTCCGTTTGCGGGCGATACGTTCGGCGGCTGGCTTGGCAGCCTGCTCAATCTAGGCGGTACAATCGGAACGATTGGTTCTGGTGTGGTACTGGCACTTATGGTTTTATCCCTGCTGAAGTTCTCCTTATGGAGCAAAGAAGCAAAAGGAAGCAAGTAAGACGTGAAAAAAGATAAGAATTTTTTGGATTTTGTTCCGAAGGCTGCAGACTGCATCCGGGTTGTAGAAGGAGAAGACGGACTGAATCATCTGGATATCCTGCACAGACGGTGGGCGGACAAGCTGGCACAAAAATTGTTGAAAAAGCCCAAGACGACACATGTAGCGTTGGAGAAGTTCGGGAGTTATATCTGGACATGTATAGATGGTGAACGCAGTATTTATGAGATATCATGTCTGGTAAAAGCGAAATTCGGGGATGAGGCAGAGCCATTATATGAAAGAATTGTTCCTTATTTCCGGATGTTGAAAGAAAATGGATATGTGACTTGGGTAAGAGAATGTCATCGGTAGCCAAAGGATGGTCAGATATTTCTGAACAATGGGGGTTGTGAAGAATAAGGGCAGCACAGAACCGATATGCCGCGGCGCATAGGTTCTGTGCTGTTTTGTTGAATTCTCTGAAAAATTCTGGTATAATAGGTTGAGATGAGTAAGAAAAGCGGTAAAGAAAGGTCGTGTACCTTACAGGAAAGAGAGACTTATGTGCAGCAAAATTGATGTATTAGGAGTACAGATTGAATATTGCAGTGTTGACGCATCCATGGAGCGGATTGCGGAGATGATGAAGAATGACCGACTTGATACGGTGGGAGTGGTTACCATGAACACCCTTCTGTTGGCGGCGGAGGACCCTACGTGGAAGCAGTATCTGGAAGATATGGATATGACTGTGATCGGAGAGAGCGAAGTCTTGAAGGCAGCAGGAATTCAAGAGGGACAGGTTTGGGAAGAAGTAGAGGAGAATGAATTTATTGCCCGTTTTTTCTGGTATTTGATTCAGCAGCACAGCAGAATTTTTGTATTGGGAGAGACGGAAGATGAGGTTGGCGGACTGAGGACTTATCTTAAGGATACTTATCCCGAAATTCAAATTGTGGGAGGGGCTGCTGTAGAAGAGGATACCCAGGCTGAAGGTGTGATGAATGAGATTAACAGCCTGACTGTAGATGTAATTGTAAGCGGTCTTCAGGGTCATCGCCAGGATCGCCTGGCAATTGAGAACCGAAGCCAGTTAAACAGTAAAATCTGGTTCTGCCTGGGAGAACATCCAAATATTCAGACAGATGCAGGTTTAAAAGTCAGTTGGTGGAGCACACTATTAAAGAAAAACGCCTTCAAACGAATGGTAGCAAAATACAATGAGCGCAAGTGAGTCAAGCCGCTTGCGGAATTGACGAACGGCGAATTGGCTTGCGATGAAATCGCAAGATAATGAGTGCAAGTGGTCAAGCCGCTTGCGGAATTGACGAACGGCGAATTGGCTTGCGATGGAATCGCAAGATAATGAGTGCAAGTGGTCAGGCTGCCCGCGGAATTGATGAGCGTTATAGAATGGTGGAGAGAATAGTGATGTTTAAATCAGAAAAAGGGTATTTTGATTACTTATTGATCTTAATGGGGACGGCATTGATTGCGTTGGCTATCAATGCCGTATTTGAACCGGCAGGTCTTGTTACCGGAGGATTTTCCGGAATTGCAATTGTAGCTAAATCTACTACGGAGACTTTGGTAAGCGGGGGGATTCCGCTTTGGATTACGACAACGGTATTAAATATACCGTTATTTTTGATTGGATTTAAGATGCAAGGAGTTAAGGTATTGTTGAAAACGCTTGTGGGTACGTTGGCTTTATCCGCATGGCTGTGTCTGCTTCCGGCAGTTCCTCTGACTCCAGATGATTTGTTGCTTTCAGCTTTATTCGGGGGAGTACTTTATGGGATCGGAATCGGCCTGGTGTTTATCGGTCATGCTACCACAGGAGGGACGGATATGGTGGCATCTCTGATACAAAAGAAAGTGAGATATTATACGGTTGCCCAGATTATGCAGGTGGTGGATGCTTTGGTAGTCCTGGCAGGAGCCTATGTTTTCGGTGTTACGAAAGCATTGTATGCTGTGATTGCCATTGTTGTGATAACGAAAGTATCGGATATGTTAAGCGAAGGTCTGCATTTTTCCAAGGTTGCATACATTATAACTGAGAAGCCGGATGAAATTGCACAGGTGGTGATGCATGACCTGAACCGCGGTGTGACAGGGATACCAGCTCAGGGAATGTACACCGGAAACCGCAGGATGATATTGTATTGTGTTGTGGGCAAAAAACAGATTGTAATGCTGAAAGATCTTGTGATGTCATTGGATCAGAATGCGTTTGTGATTGTGACGGATGCCAGAGAGGTTTTGGGGGAAGGATTTATTGAAACTCCAACTTTTTAAAACATTTGTAACATTTCCTCTTTCCTTTTTGCTTATTTTGTATTAAAATGTAAGAGTGTATCATTGTGGGGTAATGATGTCATGACTATATAAGCGAAAGAGGGCGAAGGTATGATTTCAAATCAGATACTGCAAAGTACGATGGAAGGTATTAAGAGCATTTCCAGAACGGAATTGGCTGTTACTGACGTGGAGGGGAATATTCTGGTGTCGACATTTCCCGAGACGGAGATTAGCAGGAGTGAAGTTATAAATTTTGCTCGGTCGCAGGCGGACTCCCAGTCTGTGAAGAATTATCAATTTTTTAAAGTTTATGATGAACATCAGTTGGAGTATGTTCTGCTTGCAAAAGGAGACAATGAAGACGTATTCCTTGTGGGAAAAATGGCAGCATTTCAGATTCAGAATTTGCTGGTAGCTTACAAAGAGCGTTTTGATAAAGATAATTTTATAAAGAATTTGCTTTTGGATAATTTGCTTTTGGTTGATATTTATAATCGTGCCAAAAAGCTGCATATTGACAGTGAAGTGCGCAGAGTAGTCTTTATATTGGAAAGTAATCCAGATAAAGACCGCGGAACACTGGAGAACGTAAGAACTTTGTTTGGTAACAAGTCGGGTGATTTTATTACGGCCGTGGATGAGAAGAGTATTATTATCGTTAAGGAATTAGCAGATACGGATGGTTATGTCCAGATGAATAAGATTGCTGCTTCAGTTCTGGATGCGATTGGAAGAGACGAGGAGCACAAAACTCATATTGCCTACGGTACGATTGTAAAGGAACTGAAGGAAGTTTCACGTTCTTATAAAGAAGCACGTATGGCTTTGGACGTAGGGAAGATTTTCTTTGATAACCGTGATGTGATTGCTTACAGTTCCCTGGGAATCGGACGGTTGATTTATCAGCTTCCGATACCGCTTTGCAAGATGTTTATCAAAGAGATCTTTGCAGATAAGTCTCCGGATGATTTTGATGAGGAAACATTGACCACGATTAATAAGTTTTTTGAGAACAGTCTGAATGTCTCTGAGACATCAAGGCAGCTTTATATTCATAGAAATACACTCGTATATCGGTTGGATAAATTACAGAAAAGCACAGGGTTGGATTTGCGTGTTTTTGAAGATGCAATTACGTTCAAGATTGCTTTGATGGTAGTTCGATATATGAAGTACATGGAGACTCTGGAATATTGATGTCATCTGCAGATCTGATAAAGGAGATTTGAAGGATGAGGGGAGCATCAGTGGTTGAAAGAGTTTTTAGAGGAGGATTATCATGATTACGTTAGATAGTGTAAGTAAGAGTTATGATAAAGGCCAGCCGGCCATCAATGACGTATCCTTACACATAGACAAAGGGGAATTTGTCTTTATTGTTGGAAACAGTGGTTCCGGAAAGTCCACACTGATTAAACTGCTTTTGAAGGAATTGGAACCGACTTCGGGAACGATAAGGGTAAACGGTCAGGTACTGAATCGGATGAAGCGCAGAAAGGTACCGAAATATCGCCGTGGTGTAGGGGTTGTGTTTCAGGACTTTCGCCTTTTAAAGGATCGGAATGTCTATGAAAATGTTGCATTTGCACAGCGCGTGATAGAAAAGCCGAACCGCGTAATTAAAAAGCGGGTACCGGAGATGTTAACTCTGGTAGGACTTGCAGAGAAGTATAAGTCTCTGCCGAGGGAATTGTCCGGTGGTGAGCAGCAGCGTGTGGCACTGGCTCGTGCGTTGGTGAATCGGCCGGATATCCTATTGGCGGATGAGCCGACTGGTAATCTGGATCCAAAGAATTCCAATGATATTATGAAGTTATTAGAAGAGATTAATGCACGTGGTACCACTGTACTCGTTGTCACCCATAACAGGGAGATTGTAAATGCTATGAAGAAACGAGTAATCCGCATGCGGAAAGGCGTCATTGTGAGTGACGAAGAAGAAGGTGTTTACCATGAGGATTAGTACAATTGGATATAGTATTAAGCAGGGTGTTAAGAATATCTGGCGAAATAAGATGTTCACCATTGCTTCTCTTGCCACGATGGGGGCTTGTATTTTCCTGTTTAGTCTGTTCTTCTCTCTGATTATGAACTTTAATGTAATCATTAAAAGTGCAGAAGAAGGTGTTTCCATGACGGTTCTCTTTAATCAGGGAACAGATCAGGCCACGATTGAGGAAATCGGAGCACAGATTGAGGCACGGGATGAGGTTAAAGAGCTGAAGTACGTATCCGCAGAGGAGGCATGGCAGCGTTATCAGGTACAGTATTTCGGGGAAGGCGAGAAAGCAGATTATTTTGCCGAAGGCTTTAAGAATGATAATCCGCTTGCGAATTCAGCAAATTACGAGGTTTATGTAAATAAGATTGAAGACCAGACTGCCTTGAAGGAGTTTATAATGGGGCTGGAAGGTGTTCGGCAGGTAAATCAGTCAGAAGAGGCAATTAAGACGCTGACGATGATCAACCGGCTGGTGGGATATGTGTCGATTGTTATCATAGGGATTCTTCTGGGGGTATCCGTATTCCTGATCAGTAATACCGTTTCAGTAGGTATTTCGGTACGTAAAGAAGAAATTGGAATTATGAAATTGATCGGCGCTACTAATCTGTTTGTAAGATTGCCCTTTCTTATGGAAGGTATTCTGATTGGTCTTGTGGGTGCAGCGATTCCTCTGGGAGCATGGTATTTTATTTATAACAAAGCAATAAAATATATTCTGGAAAAATTCCATATGCTGTCCGGCTTTATGGAAAGTCTGCTTCCGGTAACACAGGTATTTCATACTTTGCTTCCAGTTGGACTGCTTCTCGGAATGGGAATCGGTCTGTTGGGAAGTATCTTTACAATCAGAAAACATTTGAAGGTTTAAGAATGAGCTGTCTCAATTCCAATTTGTATGGTCTGGAGGCAGCTCTTTGTTGTGAGGGAAAGATATGGAAGAGAATAAGAATTCTTACAGCGGAATAAAAGGATTTTTTTTGGGAGTTCTGGTTACACTTGCAGTAGGAAGCGCTGTGTTTTTAGTGAAAAACTGGGATTATGTTGTGCACAAGGAGATGAAGCCAACAGAGCTTGGGGCTAAGACAAAGGTATCGGATATTTATGAAAGAATTCAGGACGCTTATCTTGGAGAAATTGATGATGAAAAGTTGACCGATTATATGTGTACAGGGCTTGTAGCAGGACTGGAGGACAAATACTCCACATATTACACGCAGGAGCAGTATGAGAAGATGATAGAATCTGCCAATGGGCATTATTCAGGAATTGGTATCTCCATTCTGGCAGATGAAAGCGGAAAGGTTGTCATTGAGTCCTGCGGTGAGAATACTCCTGCTGCGGAAGCAGGTATTACAGCGGGAGATATCCTTCTGGAAATCGATGGTACACGGGTTACCGGCATGACGGCTTCCGAGGCAGCGAAGCTGATTCAAAATAAAAAAGAAGGAGAGGTATTTTCCATGACTCTGAATCGAGAGGGTAAGGATTATACCGTAGAGATTGCGGTCAGGGAAGTGGAGGCTATATCGGTAGCAGGCAGCATGTTGGATGAGCAGGTTGGCTATATCAGGATTTCTGAATTTACGGGAGTGACGTCTCAGCAGTTTGCTGACAGTTATCAAAAGTTGAAAGATCAGAATATGACGAAGCTGATTATTGATCTGCGAAGCAATCCCGGCGGGCTGGTTTCCGGTGTGTGTGATACCTTACGGCAGATTCTGCCGAAAGGTCTGATTGTATATACAGAGGATAAATACGGTAGCCGAAAGGAGCAGACATGTGACGGGGAGACGCCCATTGATATTTCTATGGTTGTTTTGGTGAATGGAAGTTCCGCCAGTGCGTCCGAAATCTTTGCTGGTGCTGTACAGGACTATGGGGTCGGAACGATTGTGGGGACAGTCACCTATGGGAAGGGTGTTGTGCAGGATACTTATCCGTTGGATAACGGCGGTGCCGTAAAGCTTACGGTATCTCATTATTTTACGCCCAAGGGAAATGATATTAACGGAAAAGGAATTACTCCCGATGTGGTGTGTGAACTTCCGGATGATGCGTCGGAAGATCTGCAGATTGAAAAAGCCAAGGAGATTTTGGGACGTTAAGCAGGTGGACAGGAAAAAAATGATTCGGATTGCAGGAAATGCTGTGATATGATATTCTAAGCCATATAAAATAGCTTAGAGTGTGCTGAAAAATCATTTCTGTAATTTTCAAATATGCTCTGGAAGGGAAGGTAAGGGTTATGAGTGAATATGTGATTACAACAGAGAATACGTGTGATATGCCGTCTGATTATTATGCAGAACAAGGTGTGGAATATATGTATCTTCCATGTACGATGGGAGATACTGTCTATAATAGGGAGCATGACGTAGATTCAGGAGCGTTTTATGCCAGTATGAGAGCTGGTTCCATGCCCACAACTTCTCAGGTGAATTCAGAAGATGCAAAAAAATGTTGGCTTCCGATTCTGGAAGCGGGAAAAGAAATTCTGCATCTTGCATTTTCTTCTGGATTAAGCGGAACTTATAATAGCTGCAGAATCGCTGCAGAAGAATTGATGGAGGTACATCCGGACTATAAAATACTGGTGGTGGATTCTCTGTGTGCTTCTATGGGTCAGGGACTGCTGCTGCATAAGGCGTTGGAATTGAAGAAACAAGGAAAGAGTATTGATGAAGTCCATACATGGTTGGAAGAGAACAAGCTGCATCTGTGCCATGTGTTTACCGTAGATGATCTGATGCATCTTCACCGGGGCGGTCGTGTGTCCAGAATGAGCGCCGTGTTGGGAACTATGATTAATATCAAACCGATGCTTCATGTAGACAATGAAGGACACTTGATTTTGCTCAGTAAGGTCAGAGGAAGAAAGAAAGCACTTCAAACGCTTGTGTCCATGATGGATGAACGTATTGGCAGTTATAAAGAAAAGAATAATACCATTTTTATCAGTCACGGTGACTGTGAGGAAGAGGCCGCTTATGTGGGGGAATTGGTAAGAAAGCGTTATCCGTCTGTAAAAACGGTAATGTTAAATCCCGTTGGGGCCACGATTGGTGCACATTCAGGTCCGGGAACGGTAGCTTTATTTTTTCTGGGTGATGAACGATGAGCAGAGAAGCAGCGGAAAAACTTCTTCGATTTATCGACCGGAGCCCCACCAGCTTTCATGTAATTGCGAATATGGCGGAAGAGCTGAAGGGTGCAGGATATGAACAGTTATATGAGGAAGAACGTTGGAATCTGAAAACCGGCGGGAAATATTTTGTGACAAGAAATGGTTCTTCCATCCTCACATTTAACCTTCCCAAGAAGTATGCCAGAGGTTTTTTGCTTATGGCAAGCCACAGCGATTCCCCTACTTTTAAGGTGAAGGAAAACCCGGAACTTGAGGTGGATCATCAATTTGTAAAACTGAATGTGGAGAAGTACGGCGGGATGTTGATGGCACCCTGGTTTGATCGTCCTTTGTCACTTGCAGGCCGTCTTCTGATACAGGAGGGGGAGGCGATTACAACTTGTCTGGTGAATGTGGATCGTGATCTGGTGTTGATTCCGAGTCTGGCAATTCATATGAACCGGAATGCCAATGAAGGTGTAGCCTATAATCCTCAGGTGGATCTACAGCCCCTTTTCGGCGGATCCGCTACCAGAGGAAGCTTTCGGAAGATACTGGCTGCGAGTGCAGGTGTCCGGTCGGAAGACATTCTGGGAATGGATATCTTTCTCTATAACCGGATGAAGGGAACAATCTGGGGAGCCAACGGAGAATTTCTTTCCAGCGGAAGGCTGGATGACTTGCAGTGTGCTTATGGGTCGCTCCAGGGATTTTTAAATGCAGATAATCCGGAGCACGTAATCATGCATTGTGTGCTTGATAATGAAGAAGTTGGAAGTCTGACCCGTCAGGGGGCGGCATCCACATTTCTGAAAGATGTATTAGAACGTATCAGCGAGTCAATTTATCAAAGCAGAGAGGAATATCTGCGTGCTCTGGCATCAAGTTTTATGATTTCTGCGGATAATGCACATAGTGTGCATCCCAACCAGGCAGAAAAATCAGACCGAAGTAATCGCCCGTATCTGAACGGGGGAATTGTGCTGAAGCACAGTGCGAATCAAAAATATACCACGGATGGAGCAAGCGCGGCTGTATTCCGTGCATTGTGCAGGAAAGCGGGAGTATCCTGTCAGAACTTTACGAACCGCTCTGATATGGCCGGCGGGTCCACCCTGGGTAATCTATCCAATGGTCAGGTATCTATTCATACCGTTGATATTGGTCTCCCGCAGCTTGCCATGCACTCGCCTTATGAAACCGGAGGAGTGAGAGATACGGAAGATTTGATTAAGGTGGCAGAAACATTCTATTGTTCAAAACTTAAGATATGTAGAGACGGGGTTTATTGTATTGAGCCGTAAGTACCCGGAAGTCATGATTTCACGAGGCGGTAGCGGTGAAGGGACAGAATAGTTACATGGAATCATAAAATACCGGGAATGCTGATGCGAAAAAGAGCAGATCGGCATTCCCGGCATTTTTATTTGAGTTGACAGTTTGTGTACTGATTCATTCATACGTTATTTTGCTGAAAATGAATTTTCAGACATCTTCTAACACTTAAAAGTATAGATATGATTTAAGGAACTGTTAATAAATAACTCCTGATAATGACTTGTCTAAATGTCCATCTGCGGCATCAGACAATCTTGACGTAGCCCACTACGCCTGCGATTGTCTTCTTTACAGATGAACATTTATACAGCGTCCTTGTCACAAGTTATTTCTGAACAGTTATTAAGTATAGGCGGAACTATAGTTTCGTGGTCCATTTGGAGCAATCCCAGATATCAGTTGCCAGACCGTCATAGAATTCCGGTTCATGGCAGACCATCAGTATGGTACCTTTGTATTCCTGAAGCGCGCGTTTTAGTTCCTCTTTGGCATCTACATCCAGATGGTTTGTGGGCTCATCCAATAAAAGAAGGTTTGTTTCCCGATTGATCAGTTTGCAGAGCCGTACTTTTGCCTGTTCCCCCCCGCTTAAGACACGTACCAGACTCTCGATGTGCTTGGTAGTAAGCCCGCATTTTGCCAGTGCCGCCCGAACTTCGTACTGTGTATAGGACGGAAACTCGTTCCAGATTTCCTGAATGCAGGTATTGGGATTGTTTTTCGGCATTTCCTGCTCAAAGTATCCGATTTCCAGATAATCTCCCAACTGCACATTACCGGATAAGGATGGAATCAGTCCAAGAATACTTTTCAGTAAAGTAGTTTTTCCGATTCCGTTTGCTCCAATCAAAGCAATTTTGGAATTGCGTTCCACAGATAGATTCAGGGGTGAGGAGAGAGGTTCCTCATATCCGATCACCAGATCCTTCGTGGTAATTACAAAGCGGCTGGGAGTTCTGGCAGTTTTGAAATTGAATTCTGGTTTTGGCTTCTCTCTGGCCAGTTCAATAACATCCATCTTATCCAGCTTTTTCTGACGTGACATCGCCATATTCCGCGTAGCGACCCGGGCTTTATTCCGTGCTACAAAATCCTTCAGTTCCTGAATTTCCTGCTGCTGTTTGTGGTAGGCAGCTTCACGCTGTGCCTTCTTTACTTCGTATACTTCCAGAAACTTATCATAATCCCCGACGTAACGGTTCAGTTCCTGATTATCCATATGATAAATCAGATTGACGACACTGTTCAAAAAAGAGATATCATGGGAAATCAGGATAAACGCATTCTCATATTCCTGGAGATAACGTTTCAGCCAGGTAATATGTTCCACATCCAAATAGTTTGTAGGCTCATCCAGCAGTAAGATGTCGGGTTTTTCCAAAAGAAGTTTTCCCAACAAAATCTTGGTACGCTGTCCGCCGCTTAAATCTGTGACATCCCGCTCCAGACCAAGGTCCTCAAGCCCCAGCGCCCTTGCAATTTCTTCTACTTTGGAATCGGTAATGTAGAAATCGTGCATGGTAAGGGTGTCCTGGATTGTACCCAGTTCATCCATCATCTTTTCCAGCTCTTCGGGAGAGGCTTCGCCCATCTGATCGCAGATAAGATTCATCCTTTCTTCCAGTTCAAACAGGTAAGAGAAGGCGCTTTTCAGTACATCACGGATAGTCATGCCTTTTTCCAATACGGTGTGCTGATCCAGATAGCCTACCCGGATATTTTTCGCCCATTCGATGGTTCCTTCGTCTGGCATCAGCTTTCCGGTAATGATATTCATAAAGGTAGATTTTCCCTCGCCGTTGGCGCCTACCAGGCCGATATGTTCGCCTTTCAGGAGGCGGAAGGAAACATTTTCGAAAATTGCTCTGTCTCCAAAACCGTGGGACAGATTCTGTACATTCAATAAACTCATAATACTAAAACTCCTGTAGTTTTTTCAATTCAATCATCTGGTCTCTTAATTCCGCAGCCATTTCAAAATTCAGATCGGCAGCAGCAGCTTTCATCTGTTTTTGCACTTTGGCAATCAGAGCTTCCAGCTCTTTCTTACTCATAGATTCCGGATCTTTTTCCAGCTTGTGTTCTGTTTTTGCAACTTCCTGAGAAATGCTGATCAGATCCCGGACTGCTTTCTGAATCGTCTTTGGAGTAATTCCATGTGCGGTATTGTATTCCTGCTGAAGCTGGCGGCGGCGGAAGGTCTCATCCATGGCGAGACGCATGGAATCAGTAATCATATCAGCATACATAATTACATGACCTTCTGCATTTCGGGCGGCACGTCCGATGGTCTGAATCAGAGAGGTTTCGGAACGAAGGAATCCTTCCTTGTCCGCATCCAGAATTATCACCAGAGTAATCTCCGGGATGTCCAGACCTTCACGCAGGAGATTGATGCCGACCAGTACATCAAATACATCCAGACGCATGTCACGGATAATTTTGGTTCGTTCCAGTGTATCAATATCGGAATGCAGATAACGTACACGGATACCATTATCTTTCATATAATCGGTCAGATCTTCCGCCATACGTTTGGTCAGTGTGGTAATCAGAACCTTGTGATGGTTTGCCACTTCTTTATTGACTTCACTGATCAGATCGTCAATCTGTCCTTCTACCGGACGCACTTCCACATTTGGATCCAGAAGACCGGTGGGACGGATAATTTGTTCAGCCCGGAGCAGTTCATGTTCTGATTCATAATCTCCCGGGGTGGCAGAGACAAAGAGAATTTGATCAATTTTGCTTTCAAATTCTTCAAAGTTCAGAGGACGGTTGTCCTTAGCAGAGGGAAGGCGAAAACCGTAGTCTACCAACGTGCCTTTTCTGGACTGATCCCCGGCATACATGCCCCGGACCTGGGGCACGGTTTTATGAGATTCATCCACGATGATCAGAAAATCATCAGGAAAATAGTCAATCAGGGTATAAGGAGGCTGTCCCGGTTCCAGACCGGCCAGATGCCGGGAGTAATTCTCAATACCGGAGCAGATTCCGGTTTCCCGCAGCATCTCAATATCAAAGTTGGTACGCTCCTCAATACGCTGAGCCTCCAAAAGTTTGTCCTCACTTTTGAAGTAGCGTACCCGTTCTTTGAGTTCTTCCTCAATCGCCCTGGTAGCTTCCTGGATTTTCGACATGGGAACCACATAATGGGAAGCCGGAAAGATAGCAACATGCTTTCTTTCTGCTTTGATCTCGCCGGTCAGGGTGTCGATCTCAGTGATACGGTCAATTTCGTCTCCGAAGAACTCCACCCGAATTGCAAGTTCGCTTTCTTCGGCAGGAAAAATCTCCAGTACATCACCGCGTACCCGGAAAGTTCCCCGGTGAAAGTCCATATCATTGCGGTCATACTGGATATCAATCAACTGCCGGATCACATCATCCCTGTCTTTCTCCATTCCGGGGCGAAGGGAGATAATCATATTCTGGTAATCATTGGGACTGCCGATTCCATAGATACAGGATACACTGGAAATGATGATAACATCTTTCCGCTCACTTAAGGCTGAGGTAGCAGAAAGGCGGAGTTTATCGATTTCATCATTAATTGCGGAATCTTTGGCGATATAAGTGTCCGAGGAGGGGACATAGGCTTCTGGTTGATAGTAATCGTAGTAGGACACAAAATACTCCACCGCGTTATTAGGGAAAAACTCCTTAAATTCGCCGTATAATTGTGCCGCCAGTGTCTTATTATGGGCAATTATGAGGGTTGGTTTATTTAATTGTTGAATGACGTTGGCCATCGTGAAGGTCTTGCCGGAGCCGGTGACACCGAGGAGTGTCTGGCACTGGTTTCCTGCTTTGAAGCCTTTTACTAATTGTTCAATTGCCTGCGGTTGGTCGCCGGTGGGGGCGTATTCTGATACTAATTCAAAATGATCCATTATTAGTTCTCCCATTTATAAATCAATTGATTTCTCTCCAATTCTTTCTGCAACTCTTCAACTGTTGGTAAAATAGTCATATATTTTGATGCAAATATTTGCTGACTTTCTTGTAATACAGAATATTTCACAATTGTCTCGTCTTTATCAGTACAGAATATAATTCCTATAGTCGGATTGTCATCATCTCTTCGTTTCAAATCATCAAACATTCTGACATACATATCCATCTGTCCTATATCCTGATGGGTTAATTTTGTTGTCTTTAAATCAATTATCACAAAACATTTCAAAATAAAATTATAAAACACCAAATCAATATAAAAATCTGTGGTTTCTGTACATATACGCATTTGCCTTCCGACAAAAGAAAAACCCTTCCCCATTTCCAATAAAAATTTTTGAAGATTGTTAATGATTGCTGTTTCCAAATCGTTTTCTAACTGATTTACGCTTTGCCCAACTCCCATAAATTCCAATACAAACGGATCTTTCACAAATTCCAATGCTTTATTTTCTCTATCAGACAATTGTGTAGAAAGCATTCTTTTATAATATCCACTTTTTATATTACGTTCTAAGGTTTTTACCGACCAATTTTCATTTGCAACTTCATTCAAGTAAAAATTTCTTTCTTCCTCATCTGAAATACGCATAATATCTCTTAAATGAGACCATGTCACTTTTCCTGCCATTGAGAATCCATATGAATCCTTAGGAAACGTCAAATAAAATTGCCGACAATTTCTTAAATTCGCCACTGAGAAACCAGTCCCAAATTCATCTGATAATCTTTTAGACAAATTTCTTATCAAATAAGAACCATATTTAGCTTTCTTTTTGCCAAGCTGCTCCTGCTCAACAATTCTTTGTCCAACATTCCAATATGCATACGTCATTATTGTACTGACATTGCTATAAGCCTGTTCTCTAGCCTGTTGCAGTATCAAACGTACATCTTCATATAATTGTTGTTCCTCCATTTCAGCAACTTCAGATATCTTTTGTTTTATCATTTCATTTTTTTTATCCATTTTTCCTCCATCAAATTCACTACACACGTGTAGCGAATTCATTTTATCCTCCATTTTTTAACCACTACCATCTTTCCAAGATTAACACCCAAAATTACTATTGCAAATTATACCTATCTTCAAAATTTCTCCATGACATTAATTCATAATCAGTATTTTTCTTCACAATTTTTTTCATAATCTCTTGATAATATATTCTATCATCCTCATTATAATAAGCAATTTCCCATTTAACCTTACTGTCCATATGACGACAAATCTTTTCTATATATGGCATATCTATATAATTTAAAGAATGGCCTAACACATATACAGCCTTTACCCTCTTCAAATTATCTTCCTCAAAATAATCTAAATATTTCTTCATTATTCTCCTGGGATTTTTATAAGTCTCCCGAAAATATTTTCTTATAAATTTTTGATTTATCACATTAATCCCAAAATCTTCTCCTATTATATCTCCACCATCACCGTTACCATGCCCCATAATTAACTTTCCACCTTTTTTTCCATGAACATGAAACACTGGCAAATGATAAACTTGCTCAATCGTCATTGTGTAGTTAAAAGATAAAATTGAATATTCATTTTTCTTGAATAAATTAACCAACCACTCCTTTGAAGGGATATTTTCTATATGAGGTTCAATTTCCTCCAGCCAACCATTTAAATATTGACTAACATTAAATCCAAAATTTAATAAATGCTGTATCTCTTTCGAAGGAGGCCCTTTATAACCTATAGGTGAATTCCAATCACGATGTTCTTCCAATAACTCCAATGCTTCAAAACTCCCCAGTACATTTTCCATATCACTCCATATTATGTCATCATTTTCCTTCCCAATTACATCCCAGTACTCTAATGAATATCTCTTTATTGAATCGTATAGCCATCCATATTCTTGCGGAAAATTCTTTTTCATATATTCAACAAAATGTTTATATTGTGTCGGCAAGCTATGATATAGATCAAATCCATTTCCAATAATAAATAAATTCATAAAATTTTCTCTTACTTTCCTAGCATTTGAAATACTATCTAATATTTTTCCGTCCATTACACGAATACAGGTCACAAATACCATCCGTCCACCCAGTGTTATTTAGTCCATATCAGCACTTTTCGTCCACAAAATATGGATAAATCAGCCTCAAATAACACTAAATAAGGTAGTTTTTTATCTTCACGTGAATTAGGACACAAAATACTCCACTGCATTATTCGGGAAGAATTCTTTGAATTCACCATATAACTGCGCAGCTAATGTCTTATTATGGGCAATTATGAGGGTTGGTTTGTTTAATTGTTGAATTACGTTGGCCATTGTGAAGGTCTTTCCGGAGCCAGTGACACCGAGCAAAGTCTGGCATTGATTTCCTTCTTTGAAGCCTTTCACTAATTGTTCAATTGCCTGCGGCTGATATTCTGATACTAATTCAAAATGATCCATATAGTTCTCCTTTATGAACACATTTGAAAATGTGTAAGAAACTTGTGTAGTCTAAACCGGTAATATCCAATAAATTCTGGCATTGGTTGCCCTCTTTAAAACCTTGTACCAATTGCTCAATTACCTGGATTTCAATTATACCATATACAACAAGAAAAGTACAGAATAAACCGAACTTTTGTTCTCTATATTTTCATAAATAACTCAGCAGTTGGATAATCACACCGATATATTCCTTCACAGTTTACGCAATAAATGTTATAATTTTCATTATGTATTTAAATCTATAAAAGAGGTATGAAAATGGAAAGAAAATTTTGTATTATCAGTGATGGATCCTGCGATCTTCCGGATGATATAGTAAAAAAGAGGGAAATTGATATTGTACATTTTCTGGTTTCTTTTGACGGCAGTCAGTATAAAAAAGAAGGCGTCGAAATTGATCTGAATGAGTTTTACCAACGTATGATAGATGATCCCAAAACTTATCCTATGACCGCCGCTCCGTCTCCCCAAGATTTTTATACGCTTTTTGAGCGCGGGGCAAAAGAAGGCTTTGATATTCTTTGTATCTGTATTTCTGCCAAATTAAGTTCTTCCCAGCAGTCCGCCCAGATTGCAAAGGAAATGTTAAACGAAGTGTATCCTGATATTCGGGTAGAGATTTTAAATTCCCTGTCCTGCACATTGATGCAGGGGAGCTTATGTGTTGGAGGTATGCCGTCTGCGGAATAACGGGTACACCCTGGATGAAACCATAGAGGTGATGCGGAAACTGATCAAAAGCGGACGAATTCTGTTTACAGTGGGGAATCTGGATTATCTTTATCATGGCGGACGGATTGGAAAGATGACAAGTGTCGCGGGAACTTTTCTGAATGTAAAGCCTTTGATCACGCTGGAGGACGGCGAAATTCATTCCTCCGGTATCAGGCGGGGACGCAAAAGCTCCCTGAATGGTGTTATTGAACTTCTGATTTCCTATCTAAAAGAACATGGTTGTACGCCGGACGATTGTACGATCTTGATTGGTTATTGCCATGATACAAGGGAAGCGGAAAAATTTCGGGCAATGACTATGGAATGTCTGGAAAAAGTATTCGGCCCGGTTTCCCCTTTGCCGCTCTGTAGAATCGGTAGTACCATCGGCGTTCATGCCGGACCATATTCCATAGGCTACGGACTTATACGAAGAAGCGACCGGATATAAATGAAATCCTTAAAATTACTGTCTTATAGGACACTTTACGAATTTTTACAGCGAGAAGTCATGTAACAATATTTTTGTCTGTTTTTATAAAATTTTCATAGAAAAGGTGTTGACAAAAAGCGGTGCGGGTACTATAGTAAGAACATAGATGTTAGCACTCCACTATAACGAGTGCTAACAAGACTAAAAAATCTGAATGAGAAAGGAGCTTGGTACATTGGACTTGGATGAAAGAAAGACAAAGATCTTAAAAGCGATTATCCAGACCTATCTGGAAACCGGTGAGCCGGTGGGATCCAGAACGATTTCCAAATATACGGATTTGAATCTGAGCTCCGCCACAATCCGGAATGAAATGTCAGATCTGGAAGAGATGGGCTACATCTTGCAGCCGCATACTTCAGCCGGACGCATTCCTTCAGATAAAGGTTATCGGTTGTATGTAGATGAATTGATGAAGGAGAAGGAGCAGCAGGTAGCGAGTATTCAGGAACTGGCAATCCGCAGAACTGACCGGTTGGAGAAAGTCCTTCAGCAGGTGGTTCGGGTATTGGCATCCAATACGAATTATGCGACGATGATTACCGGACCTCAGCTGCATCGAACCAAAGTAAAATTTATACAGCTTTCCAAGGTCAGTGAGGAACAGCTTCTTGCGGTAATTGTAGCGGAAGGCAATCTGGTAAAGAATCAGATGATTGCATTGGAAGAGGCAATCAATGATGAGCAGATTCTGAAGCTGAATCTGATGCTGAATACGCAGCTCAATGGATTGACCATGGAAGAGATCAATCTGGGCATGATCACGAAGCTGAAAGAGCAGGCTGGTATCCACAGCAGCGTAATAAGCAGTGTGTTGGATGCAGTTGCAGAAGCAATTGCAGTGGATGAAGAAGATGTTCCGGTATATACCAGTGGAGCCACGAATTTCCTGAAGTATCCGGAACTGGCTGATAATCAGAAAGCAAGTGAGCTGCTTTCGGCGTTTGAAGAGAAGCGGACGTTGGCAGATATGTTAAAGGATGTGACGGATGAGGAAGATCAGGACCGGAACAGCACCGGTATTCAGATTTATATAGGCAGTGAGTCCCCGATTCAGACCATGAAAGACTGCAGTGTTGTGACTGCGACGTACGAATTGGGAGACGGCATGAAGGGAACCATAGGTATTGTGGGTCCCAAGCGCATGGATTATGAGAATGTGGTAGATAACCTGAAAACCTTGAAAAGCCAGTTGGACGGTATTTTCAAGAAGCCGGATTCCTGATCAGGAATTCTTATTTGGCAAGTGATTCCGCAGACAATAGGAAGGATAAGGAAAGGCGGTGTATAAGGTGTCTGAAGAAAATGAGAAAGTGGACGATGTGATGGAGAATACAGAAAAAGATATGAAGGAAGATCTGACTAGAGAAATGCAGGCAGAGGCGGAAGAAACGGAAGCTGAAACAGCAGCAGTGGAAGAAACTTGCGAGGAAGCAGCCCAAGAGACTGCAGAGCCTGCAGAAGAAACAGCAGAGGAAGCGGAGAACGCTGACAATGCAAAAACAAGTAAGGAAAAGAAGTTTTTTAAGAAGAAAAAAGATAAAAAGGACGAGAAAATCGAAGAGTTGACGGATCGTCTGCAGCGGCAGATGGCCGAATTTGATAATTTCAGAAAGCGTACAGAAAAAGAAAAGTCCGGTATGTACGCGGTTGGTGCAAGAGAGGTGATAGAAAAAATCCTCCCGGTCGTAGATAATTTCGAGCGGGGACTTGCAACGGCAGAGGATTTGGAAAATGATCCATTTGCGGACGGTATGAATAAAATTTATAAACAGCTTACAACCGCACTTGCCGACCTGGGTGTAACAGCCATTGAAGCGGTAGGTGAAGAATTCGATCCAAACCTGCATAATGCAGTGATGCATGTGGATGACGAGAACGTCGGAGACAACATCGTGGTGGAAGAGTTCCAGAAAGGTTATATGTATAAAGACACTGTGGTACGCCACAGTATGGTCAAAGTAGCAAACTGATCGAAAGCAACTTAGCGATTGATAAGCGCGAAAGTGCGAGCTTCGTTGAGGGAATATCAGAAAGCAACCAGATTGATTAAGATAATTATTTAGGAGGAATTGAATCATGGGTAAAATCATAGGTATTGACTTAGGTACAACAAATAGTTGTGTAGCAGTTATGGAAGGTGGAAAACCTACTGTTATCGCCAATGCAGAGGGTGCAAGAACAACACCATCTGTTGTAGCTTTTACAAAGACAGGGGAAAGACTGGTTGGTGAGCCTGCAAAGCGTCAGGCGGTTACAAACGCCGATAAAACAATCTCTTCCATTAAGAGACATATGGGTACAGACTATCGTGTGAATATCGATGGAAAGCAGTATTCCCCGCAGGAAATCTCAGCTATGATTCTTCAGAAACTGAAATCTGATGCAGAGAATTATCTGGGTGAGAAGGTAACAGAAGCAGTTATTACAGTTCCTGCATACTTCAATGATGCAGAACGTCAGGCAACCAAGGATGCAGGAAGAATCGCAGGTCTTGATGTTAAGCGTATTATCAACGAGCCTACGGCAGCAGCTTTGGCTTATGGTCTTGATAATGAAAAAGAACAGAAAATCATGGTATATGACCTGGGCGGTGGTACATTTGATGTATCTATTATTGAAATCGGTGACGGTGTCATCGAAGTTCTGTCAACCGCAGGTAATAACAGACTGGGCGGAGATGATTTCGACCAGAAAGTCGCAGATTATATGCTGGCTGAATTTAAGAAAACGGAAGGTATCGACCTTTCCAATGATAAGATGGCTATGCAGCGTATCAAAGAAGCTGCTGAGAAAGCAAAGAAAGAACTTTCCAGTGCTTCCACTACGAATATCAACCTGCCGTTCATCACTGCAACTGCTGACGGACCGAAGCATTTCGATATGAACCTGACAAAGGCTAAATTTGATGAACTGACACATGATCTGGTAGAGAAGACAGCAGAGCCTGTAACCAGAGCGTTGTCTGACGCAGGATTAAGTGCATCAGAGTTGAGCAAGGTACTGTTGGTCGGAGGTTCCACACGTATCCCGGCCGTACAGGATAAGGTAAGACAATTGACAGGACATGAACCAAGCAAGAGCCTGAACCCGGATGAATGCGTTGCACTCGGTGCCTCCGTACAGGGCGGAAAGCTTGCAGGTGATGCAGGCGCAGGTGATATCCTTCTGCTGGATGTAACTCCACTGTCACTTTCTATCGAGACGATGGGCGGTATTGCAACACGTCTGATCGAACGTAATACTACAATTCCGACGAAGAAGAGCCAGATCTTCTCAACCGCTGCTGATAATCAGACTGCAGTTGACATCAATGTTGTACAGGGTGAGCGTCAGTTTGCGAAAGACAACAAGTCCCTTGGTCAGTTCCGTCTGGATGGTATTCCGCCAGCAAGACGTGGTGTTCCGCAGATCGAAGTAACCTTTGATATTGACGCTAACGGTATTGTAAACGTTTCTGCGAAAGACCTGGGAACAGGAAAAGAGCAGCATATCACCATTACCGCAGGCTCCAATATGTCTGATGCTGAGATTGACAAGGCAGTCAAGGAAGCAGCAGAGTTTGAGGCACAGGATAAGGCAAGAAAAGAAGCCATTGATGTCAGAAATGATGCAGATTCAACCGTATTCCAGATTGAAAAGGCACTGGAAGAAGTCGGAGATAAAGTACCGGAGAATGATAAGACGGCAGTACAGGCTGAGTTAAATGCACTGAAAGAACTGTTGGCAAATACACCGGCAGATGATATGAGCGCTTCTCAGGTAGCTGATATCAAAGCAGCTCAGGAGAAACTGATGCAGAGCGCACAGCCGATCTTTACAAAGATGTATGAAAACATGCAGCAGGCTCAGGGAGCAGCAGGTGCAGGTCCGCAGCCGGGTCCGGATGCAGCAGCAGGCGACGATGATGTCGTAGATGCTGACTACAAGGAAGTATAAAATCAGTTGATCGGTGACAGAAAAGTCACTGCAATAAAGGCAAAGGCAGGGCGCAGATTTTATCTGCGCTGTACTGCTGTCAGAGGGTGAACATATATGGCAGATAAAAGAGATTATTATGAGGTCCTTGGAGTCGATAAAGGTGCGGATGATGCTACGTTGAAGAAAGCCTATCGTAAACTGGCGAAAAAGTATCATCCGGATATGAATCCAGGTGACAAAGAGGCGGAGGCAAAGTTCAAAGAAGCGACCGAGGCATACGGCGTATTGAGCGATCCGGACAAGAGACGTCAGTATGATCAGTTTGGTCATGCGGCATTTGAAAACGGCGGAGGCGGCGGTGCCGGTGGTTTCGGCGGTTTTGACTTCGGCGGTGATATGGGTGATATCTTCGGCGATATCTTTGGCGACTTATTTGGCGGCGGGCGTTCCAGAAGAGCGAACAACGGACCGATGAAAGGCGCTAATTTGCGTGCCGTGATTCATATTACATTTGAAGAGGCCGTATTTGGCTGTGAAAAGGAAATTGAACTGACATTAAAAGATAGTTGTACCAAGTGCAATGGTACAGGAGCGAAGCCGGGGACTTCTCCGGAAACCTGTACGAAGTGTAATGGTACCGGACAGGTTACTTATACACAGCAGTCTATGTTTGGCATGGTTCGAAACGTGCAGACATGTCCGGAATGCGGCGGTACCGGAAAGGTGATCAAAGAAAAATGTTCAGACTGTCATGGAACCGGTTATATTGCAAATCGGAAGAAAATCCAGGTATCTGTTCCGGCAGGAATTGACAATGGACAGAGCATCCGTATTCGTGAGAAGGGAGAGCCGGGAAAGAACGGAGGACCGAGAGGTGACTTGCTGGTAGAGGTACAGGTAGCACGTCATCCGATTTTCCAGAGACAGGATATGAATATCTTTTCCACTGCACCGATTACATTTGCACAGGCAGCGCTCGGCGGTGACGTGCGGATCAATACGGTAGACGGAGATGTTGTCTATACTGTAAAACCGGGAACACAGACGGATACTAAGATTCGTCTGAAGGGAAAAGGTGTACCGTCTCTGCGGAATAAAAATATACGCGGTGACCAATATGTAACACTGGTAATACAGACACCGGCGAAATTGAATGAAGAAGCAAAAGAGGCGCTTCGTAAGTTTGATGAAGCGTGTGGAAATCGTCCATCAGGCGGAGAAAAGAAAAAGAAGGGCTTTATGGATAAGGTAAAAGAGGCATTCGAGGATTGAGATAGAGGGGACGGACATTCGGAAAATTTAGGATTTTTCGGAGTGTCCGTTCCCCTTTTCCGTGCTGTATACTTGCACTTTACTGCTAAATCGTGTATGATAAAGCAGAAAAAGGAGAGATTTTATGAAGTGGAATAGATATACATTAAAAACCAAAAGTGAAGCAGAGGATATTGTAATTTCCACACTGGCAGATATCGGAATTCAGGGTGTGGAGATTGAGGACAAGCAGCCTCTTACCCAACAGGACAAAGAGCAGATGTTCGTGGACATTCTGCCGGATATGCCGGATGATGATGGGATTGCATACCTAAGCTTCTATCTTGAGCCGGAAGAGGATAATGAAGCAATTTTGGAAAATGTAAAGCGGGAACTGGAGGAACTGAAAAGCTTTCTGGACATTGGTGAATGTACGATCACGAAATCCGAGACCGAAGACAAAGACTGGATCAACAACTGGAAAGAATTTTTCCATCAGTTTTATGTAGATGATATCCTGATCATTCCTTCCTGGGAGGAAGTGAAGCCGGAGGATGAGGATAAGATGATTATTCATATTGATCCGGGTACCGCTTTTGGTACCGGGATGCATGAAACCACACAGTTGTGTATCCGTCAGCTAAAGAAGTATGTGACTCCGGACACAGAGCTTCTGGATGTGGGAACCGGAAGTGGTATCTTGTCCATTATTGCGTTGAAGCTGGGGGCAAAGCATGCAGTAGGTACAGATCTGGATCCATGTGCTGTGTCGGCAGTGGAAGAGAATAAAGAGGTCAATCAGATTCCAGCGGATGATTTTACCATGATGATTGGTAATATTATTGATGACAAAGCGGTGCAGGATCAGGTCGGATATGAAAAATACGATATTGTAACAGCGAATATCCTTGCGGATGTTCTGATACCGCTGACACCGGTCATCGTACATCAGATGAAACCGGGTGCGGTTTATATCACATCAGGGATTCTGGATATAAAAGAAGAGGAAGTGCGAAAGTCAGTGGAAGATGCCGGATTGACGGTATTGGAGATTACCCATCAGGGAGAATGGGTATCGATTACAGCGCAGAAGAGGTAAACTTATGTATCGCTTTTTTGTTAATCAAGATCAGGTAGAGGATACGGTGATTCATATCACGGGCAGTGATGTGAACCATATCCGGAATGTGCTGAGGATGAAGCAGGGAGAAAAAATCCTGATCAGCAGCAAAGAGACGCTGGAATATACTTGTTATATTGAACGCCTTGAGGAAGAGGAAGTACTGGCAAAAATTATGTATGTCCAGGAAAACGGATTGGAACTGCCGTCAAAAGTATATCTGTTTCAGGGACTGCCCAAAAGCGATAAGATGGAATTTATTATACAGAAGGCTGTAGAGCTTGGGGTCTATGAGATTGTTCCGGTAGCCGCAAAACGAAGTGTAGTGAAGCTGGATGCGAAAAAGGAAGCGAATAAGCGGAAACGGTGGCAGGCGATTTCAGAAAGTGCCGCTAAGCAGTCGAAGCGTATGATTATTCCGCAGGTGACTTGTGTTAAGAGTTTTGAGGAGGCGGCCGCATATGCCGACCAGTTGGATATCCGGCTGATTCCTTATGAGTTGGCAAAAGGAATGGAGAAAACCAGAGAGCTTTTGGAAGGAATAAGGCCGGGACAGTCTGTGGGAATATTCATCGGTCCGGAAGGCGGATTTGAGGAGCAGGAAATCAGTATAGCCATGGAACATGGGATTTTGCCGATTACGCTCGGAAAGCGGATTCTGCGGACTGAGACGGCAGGTATGACGATATTGTCGATTTTGATGTATCTCTTGGAACAATAATCGTGAAGCTGCCAAAAGACCGGAAAACAGAGGATAGAAAAGAATGGAAGCATATTTGGATAATTCAGCGACAACCCGCTGTTACGAAGAAGTGAAAGATATTGTGGTAAAGACCATGATGGAAGATTACGGCAATCCATCTGCCATGCATCAAAAAGGTGTGGAAGCGGAAGTGTATATGCGTGAGGCGGCCCGTATACTGGCAAAGCTTTTGAAAGTTAAGGAAGGTGAGATCTATTTTACCTCAGGCGGAACGGAATCCAATAACTGGGCATTGCTTGGGACTGCACTTGCCAACCGCAGACAGGGAAAGCATATTATCACTACGGCGATTGAACATGCGGCGATTGCAGCCCCTGCGGCATTTCTGGAGGAGCAGGGATGGCAGGTGACGAGGCTGGGCGTAGATGCCCGGGGACAAATCAATCTGCAGGAACTGGAGAATGCGATTACAGAGGAGACAGTTCTTGTTTCTGTGATGTATGTGAATAATGAAATCGGTACAGTACAAAAAATTTCAGAGATCGGTGAGCAAATCAAGAAGAGAAATCCCAGAACATATTTTCATGTGGATGCCATTCAGGCATTTGGAAAATACCGGATTTTGCCCAGAAAAATGGGAATTGATATGCTTTCCGTCAGCGGTCATAAGATTCACGGACCAAAAGGAAGCGGTTTTCTCTATCTGGGAGAGAAAGTGAAAGTTCATCCGCTGATTATGGGAGGCGGGCAGCAGAACAATATGCGTTCCGGTACGGATAATGTTCCGGGTGCGGCAGGGCTTGGAAAAGCTGCAGAACTCATATACCGGGATCTGGAGACGAATAGATCTCACATGTATGAATTGAAACGTCATCTGACGGAGGAGTTGAAAAAGCTGCCGGATGTAGTAATTCATGGAATGCCGGTAGAAGAGGGAGCGCCGCATATTGTCAATGTTTCTTTTCTGGGGGTACGGAGTGAAGTGCTGCTTCATACGTTGGAAGAGCGGAACATCTATGTATCTGCGGGAAGTGCATGCTCCAGCCATAAACGTGCAGGAAGTGCCACGCTGACTGCAATCGGCTGCAGCAAGGCAGAGATGGAATCTTCTCTTCGGTTTAGTTTCAGTGAGCTGACTACGATGGAAGAGATTGATTATGCATTGGAAGAACTGCGCCAGGTGCTGCCGGTGCTGCGCAGATATACAAGGCGCTGAGAATTTTCGCAATCGCCTAAAACAGATGAAGAGGGAAAGGAGAACAGGATGTTTAAAGCATTTTTAATAAAATATGCAGAGATCGGAATCAAAGGAAAGAACCGTTATCTGTTTGAGCAGGCACTTGTAGATCAGATACGATATAGTCTGCGGGAGGTAGAAGGGAATTTTCAGGTGGTTCGTGAGCAAGGCAGGATTTATGTATTCACAGAAGGCGCATTTGACTACGAAGAGACGATAGAAGCGTTGAAGTGTGTATTCGGAATTGCAGGAATCTGTCCCGTCGTTGTGGCAGAGGATCAGGGATTTGAAGATCTGGCAGGAAGGGTCATCGATTATGTAAAACATATGTACCCGGACAGCAGCAAAACATTCAAAGTTCATGCCAGAAGGGCAAAAAAGACGTATCCAATGGAGTCTATGGAGATTAATTGTGAACTTGGAGGCAGAATTCTGGAGGCATGCCCGGGAATGAAAGTAGATGTTCACACGCCGGATATTTACCTTACAGTGGAAATCCGTCAGAAAATTTATATCTATTCGGAGACGATTCCAGGTCCGGGAGGAATGCCTGTGGGGACCAATGGTTCTGCCATGCTGCTGCTGTCGGGCGGGATTGATTCTCCGGTGGCAGGTTATATGATTGCCAAGCGGGGTGTGAAGATTGATGCGGTATATTTCCATGCACCGCCGTATACAAGCGAGCGTGCAAAACAAAAAGTGGTAGATCTGGCAAGGCTGGTATCCCGTTACAGCGGTCCGATACGTCTTCATATCGTAAACTTTACGGATATTCAGCTTTATATCTATGAAAAGTGTCCACACGATGAACTGACTATTATTATGAGACGTTATATGATGAAGATTGCAGAGGAATTTGCAAGGAAAGACGGCGCACTGGGACTGATTACAGGAGAGAGCATCGGACAGGTTGCAAGTCAGACCATTCAGAGTCTTGCATGTACCAATGAAGTCTGTACCATGCCGGTATTCCGTCCGCTGATTGGATTTGACAAACAGGAGATTGTAGATATTTCGCTGAAAATCAATACGTATGAGACTTCTGTCCTCCCGTATGAGGATTGCTGTACGATTTTTGTGGCAAAACATCCGGTTACAAAACCGAACCTGAATATTATCAAACGTTCGGAGCAGAATCTTCAGGAGAAGATTGATGAGATGATGCAGACAGCGATTGAAACCGCGGAAACAGTTGAAGTGGAATAGAGGATGGAGCTGGCGGTGCATGAAAATTTTTTGGAAAGTTTTCATGTACCAAAAAACCGCTGCAGTATCTGCAGCGGTTTCGGCAATTTCTCTTTATGTATTAAACAATGTATGGATCTAATACAGCAAGAACGTTATCCAGACTTTCACCTTCGGAATGAATGTTCAGGTCGATTGGTTTGGATAAGTCTAAACTGAAGATCCCCATGATGGATTTTGCATCGATTACGTATCTTCCGGATACTAAATCAAAATCAAAATCAAATTTGGAAATGTCATTGACGAATGACTTAACTTTGTCGATAGAATTAAGTGAAATCTGTACTGTTTTCATCGTTATAATCCTCCATAAATTTGGTTGAATGATTTCCTCTCTTAACATAATTTATCTTACAGTTTATGGTAGTAAAAGTCAAGGCGAAAACCCACAAAGAAAAACAGGAATATTCGTTAAAATTAATAATAAACAACGAAGCAGTAAGGAGAAGTCCATGAAAAAAACAGTAGCTTTGCATAATCTGGGATGTAAGGTCAATGCTTATGAACTGGAGGCCATGCAGCAGCAATTGGAGAACCAGGGATATCAGATTGTGCCGTTTGCACCGGGAGCGGATATTTATATCATCAATACCTGTACCGTGACCAATATTGCAGACCGGAAGTCTCGGCAGATGCTGCACAAGGCAAAGAAGATGAACCCGGAAGCCATTGTGGTGGCAACGGGCTGTTATGTTCAGGCCCAGGGGCAAAAAATTGAAAAGGATCCGTCTATAGATCTGGTAATTGGGAATAATAAAAAGAAAGATCTGATTACAATTCTGGAAGCATATGAGGAAAAAAAATTACGGGGCGAAGTGGAAGATTTGGCATTGCAGATGCATATGATAGATATTAACCATACACAGGAATATGAGGCGCTCTCTATCAGAAAAACTGCGGAGCACACCAGAGCCTATATTAAAGTGCAGGATGGATGTAATCAATTCTGTTCTTATTGCATTATTCCTTATGCAAGAGGCAGGGTGCGCAGCCGCTCCAGAGAAGAGGTACTTGGCGAGGTACGTACGCTGGCGAATGCCGGCTATCAGGAAGTGGTTCTGACGGGGATTCATCTAAGCTCTTATGGTGTGGATTTTCCCGAAAAAGATTCCTTGTTATCCCTGATCCAGGCAGTTCATGATGTGGAGGGAATCCGGAGAATCCGGCTGGGTTCCCTGGAACCCAGAATTGTAACAGAAGATTTTGTAAAGGGGATTGCTTCTTTGTCAAAGGTATGTCCGCATTTTCATCTGTCTTTACAGAGTGGCTGTGATGAGACACTGAAAAGGATGAACCGCAGATATACCTCCGGGGAATATATGGAAGGGTGCCGGCTGCTGCGCAAGTATTATAAAAACCCGGCATTGACTACCGATGTGATCGTAGGTTTTCCGGGAGAGACGGAGGAAGAATTCCAGGCTTCCAGGGCATTCGTGGAAGAGGTACATTTCTTCGAAACACATATTTTTAAGTATTCCCGGAGAGAGGGGACACGTGCTGCCGTTATGGAGGGGCAACTGACAGAACAGAAGAAACATGAGAGAAGTCAGAGACTGTTGGCGCTGGATGAACAAAGAAGAAAAGAATATATGGACCAGTTTTTGGGACAGCAGTCAGAGGTTCTGATGGAAGAACAGATTTTGGTAGAGGGTATCCCCCATTGGGTGGGACATACCAGAGAGTATGTACGTGTTGCGGTACCGTCCGGAGAAAATTTACAGAATAAACTTGTCCAGGTGATGACGAAAAGCAGGCATAAGGATCAAATGCTGCTTGCAGAATTGAGAACATCATAAGTTATCATTGAATTTTCCAGTAAAGTATATTAAAATGAAATAGATATCAATGAACGAGGACGTGAAGAGATGACAGATTTAAGTAATACGCAATACTTTAAAGTCAAAAGTGAACCGGAGATTCAGGTAAAAGAGGTTCTGGATGTGGTTTATAACGCCATGGCTGAGAAGGGATATAATCCGGTGAATCAGATTGTAGGATATATTATGTCCGGAGATCCGACCTATATTACCAGCTATAAAGGGGCACGCAGTATGATTATGAAGGTCGAGCGGGACGAGCTGGTGGAAGAACTTTTGAAAGAGTATATCAAGAACGAATCCTGGAAGAGAGACTGACGATATGCGTATCATGGGATTGGATTATGGATCTAAGACAGTGGGGGTTGCCATCAGCGACCCGCTGGGAATTACTGCTCAGGGGATAGAGATTATCCGGAGAAAATCTGAGAATAAACTGCGCCAGACATTGGCAAGAATCGAGGAACTGATTGCACAGTATCAGGTAGAACTGCTGGTTCTGGGGTTTCCAAAGCATATGAATAATGATATCGGTGACAGGGCTGTAAAATCTCTGGAATTTCAGGAGATGCTGAAGAGAAGGACAGGTCTGGATGTTGTGATGTGGGATGAACGTCTGACTACTGTGGAGGCGAACAGGACTCTGATTGAGGCGAATGTGCGCAGAGAGAACAGAAAGCAGTATGTGGATCAGATTGCAGCAGTATTGATTCTGCAAGGGTATTTGGACTATTTGAGCCATCAGGCGTGAACTTTTTTCGGCGGATTGGCTGAATATGTTTCCGGTGATCAAAACGTATAAGGAAGTCAGGGATTATGGAAAAAATTAAATTTGTAGCGGAAGACGGAAGTGTAGATGAATTTTTTGTAGAAGAGCAGACCAGGGTAAATGGAATCGATTATCTGTTGGTTGCTGATTCTGACGAAGATGAGGCGAATGCCTATATCATGAAGGATGTGTCCGCAGGGACTGCTTCTGAGGCAGAGTACGTTATGGTTGAAGAGGAAGTGGAATTTGATGCCATAGCGGGTGTATTTGCTCAGATGATGGATGATGTGGATTTCCGTTAGTGTAAAACGCACTCCTTTTTAGGGAGACTTCAGGGATAGAAGTCTTCTTATTCATTGTGTTCGGATATAAAAATTTGGAGGTGCTTTTTGAAGAAAAAAGGTGAAAGTAAATTAAGAATCATTCCGCTTGGAGGATTGGAACAAATCGGAATGAATATTACTGCCTTCGAGTACGAAGACAGTATTGTTGTTGTGGACTGCGGTCTGGCATTCCCGGAGGATGATATGCTGGGAATCGATCTGGTAATACCGGATGTGACCTATCTGAAAGACAATATACAGAAAGTAAAAGGGTTTGTTATAACCCACGGACATGAGGATCATATCGGGGCGCTGCCTTATGTACTGAGAGAGGTAAATGTGCCCATCTATGCGACAAAGCTTACAATTGGATTAATTGAAAATAAATTAAAAGAACACAATCTTCTTCGCTCTACAAAAAGAAAGACAATCAGGCATGGACAGTCCATTAATCTCGGTGCGTTCCGTATTGAATTTATTAAGACGAACCATAGTATTCAGGATGCAGCCGCACTGGCAATTTATTCGCCGGCAGGTACTGTGATTCATACCGGAGACTTTAAAGTGGATTATACACCGGTGTTTGGTGATGCAATTGATCTGCAGCGTTTTGCGGAGATCGGTAAAAAAGGCGTACTTGCGCTGATGTGCGACAGCACCAATGCGGAGCGTCAGGGATTTACCATGTCCGAGCGTACTGTGGGAAGAACATTTGACAATATCTTTGCCGAGCACAAAAATACGCGTATTATTATTGCAACGTTTGCGTCCAATGTTGACCGTGTACAGCAGATTATCAATTCTGCTTATAAATACGGTCGGAAGGTAGTAGTGGAAGGCCGCAGTATGGTCAATGTGATCACCACAGCGGCAGAGTTGGGATACCTGAAGATCCCGGAGAATACTTTAATTGATATCGATCATATGAAGAATTACCCGGATGACCAGATGGTCCTTGTCACCACAGGAAGCCAGGGAGAATCTATGGCGGCATTGTCACGGATGGCTGCCAGTATTCACAAGAAAGTATCGATTAAACCGGGCGATACGATTATTTTCAGCTCCAATCCTATTCCGGGTAATGAGAAAGCAGTTTCTAAGGTAATCAATGAATTATCTGCCAAGGGAGCAGACGTTATTTTTTCGGATGTCCATGTATCAGGACATGCCTGTCAGGAAGAGATTAAATTGATTTATTCTCTGGTTCATCCCAAGTATGCAATCCCTGTGCACGGAGAGTTCCGTCATCTGAAAGCACAGGCGGGGCTTGCAGAGAATCTTGGAATTCCAAAAGAGAACATCTTTATCATGCGTTCCGGTGATGTGATGGAGATGGATGAGGAAAGCGCTGCGATTACAGGAAAAGTTCATACCGGGGCAATCATGGTAGATGGTCTGGGTGTGGGAGACGTGGGGAATATCGTGCTGCGTGACCGTCAGCATCTTTCAGAAGATGGTATCATGGTAGTGGTGCTGACATTGGAGAAGCACAGTAATCAACTTCTTGCAGGACCGGATATTGTGTCCAGGGGATTTGTCTATGTCCGCGAATCGGAGGACCTGATGGGAGAGGCAAGAATCGTAGTGGAAGATGCACTGGATGAATGTCTGAACCGCCGTGTGACAGATTGGGGAAGAATTAAGACGGTAATCAAAGATTCATTGGGTGATTTTGTATGGAAACGTACGAAGAGAAGACCGATGATTCTTCCTATCATAATGGAGGCTTAGAAGTAATGACAAATAATGTAGCAGGCTGCATGGAAGCGCTGATTCAGGCTCTTCTGGAAAGCGAGGAATATCAGAATTATTTTCGGTATGAAGAAGAGTTAAATAAAGATTCTGAATTACGCCGGAGAGTGGATGAATTCCGAGGCAAGAATTTTCGGCTTCAAAGGCAGGAAGGCATTGATTTGTTTGAAGCTGTTGACCATTTGGAGTCAGAGTATGTAGAGCTTCGCAGCAATGCGTTGGTGAATGCATATCTGGAGGCAGAGTTAACCATGTGCAAGACGATGCAGAAGATTCATAATGAGCTTATGGAAAGAATTCCGATTTCAGTACCGGATGAAGTATGGTAAAAGGAAGCGGAAGGTTGACGGCAAAGGAGTGACAGATGGATAAGAAGAAAAAGGATACTGGATATCGGGTTGCGCTTACGAGTGTAAAAAGCATACTTCGTTTGCTTATCTATATTTGTGGGATTTTTCTGATTGTATATCTGGGAAAGTCTGCCTATGATTTTGGATACGATGTACTGAATCAGAAACCGGTTGCCGCGACAGAAGCTAAGGGACAGGATGTGACTGTCGTTATAAGAGACGGAACCTCTACGTATGCAATCGGAAAGCTCTTAAAAGAAAAAGGACTGATTCATGAAAGTCCGGCTGTCTTTTGGGTACAGGTCCGCCTTTCTAATTATTATGGTAAGTTGGAGAATGGCAGCTATATATTGAATACGCATCAGATTGTGGATGAAATGCTGGCAATTTTGGCAAAGGAAAATACAGAGGGGCAGCCGACTTTTGAAGAGGATGGCATGGATTCCGATGTCGGTGCGTCCGGCAAAGGAAGCATCAATCATGTGATGGAAGGAACAGAGGAAGGCGGAGAATAAGTTGATTGTTGATGAAAGAATGATAACGTTCATCAATTCTATGGATGCAGGACATACGCCGTATCTGGAAAAACTGGAGCAGGAGGCAAAAAAGAATTTTGTTCCCATTATTCGAAGGGAAATGCAGAGTTTTTTGAAGGTGTTTTTGAAGATACAGCAGCCGAAGAGAATCCTGGAGGTGGGAACCGCCATTGGATTCTCTGCTCTTTTTATGGCAGAATATGCACCGGAGAATTGTGAGATTACGACGATAGAAAATTACGAAAAGAGAATTCCCATTGCCAGAGAGCATTTTCGGGAGGCGGGCCGTCAGGCTCAGATTACCCTGCTGCCGGGAGATGCCAGGGAATTATTGAAAACGTTGGAAGATGCTTACGATTTGATTTTTATGGATGCAGCCAAGGGACAGTATATTCATTTTCTGCCCGAGATCCTGCGGCTGATGCATCCCGGGAGTGTGTTGATTTCTGACAATGTCCTTCAGGATGGGGATATTGTAGAATCGCATTATATCGTGGAGCGGAGAAACCGTACCATATACAAGAGGATGCGGGAGTATCTCTATACACTGAAACATCATGAGGAACTGGAAACCGCGATTATCCCTCTGGGGGATGGCATCACACTGAGTGTGAAGCGATAGATTGGAGGTACGTATGAGAGAACCGGAATTGCTGGTGCCTGCCAGCAGCCTGGAAGTTTTGAAAGTAGCAGTTATTTTCGGTGCGGACGCTGTCTATATCGGCGGTGAAGCATTTGGTCTGCGGGCGAAGGCAAAGAACTTTTCCATGGAGGACATGAAAGAAGGGATACTTTTTGCCCATGAACATGGCGTAAAGGTCTATGTGACAGCCAATATATTGGCACACAATGAAGATTTGGACGGTGTGCGGGAATACTTCCGGGAACTTAAGGAAATTGGACCGGATGCACTTATTATTTCTGATCCTGGTGTATTTCAGATTGCGAAAGAGGTCTGTCCGGAGATTGAACGTCATGTAAGTACCCAGGCAAATAATACCAATTACAGTACCTTTTGTTTTTGGCATCAGCAGGGCGCGAAGCGCGTTGTTACCGCCCGGGAGCTGTCTTTGGATGAGATTCGGGAGATTCGGGCGCATATTCCGGAGGATCTGGAGATTGAAACCTTCATACACGGCGCTATGTGCATTTCCTATTCCGGCAGATGCCTGCTCAGTAACTATTTTACCGGCAGGGATGCCAATCAGGGGGCATGTACCCATCCTTGCCGTTGGAAGTATGCGGTAGTGGAAGAATCCCGCCCCGGTGAATATCTGCCGGTCTATGAGAATGAACGGGGAACATTCATCTTTAATTCCAAGGATCTGTGTATGATCGAACATCTGCCGGATATTCTGAATGCCGGAATTGACAGTCTTAAGATTGAGGGACGTATGAAAACCGCACTTTATGTGGCAACGGTCGCCCGTACTTACCGAAAGGCGATCGATGATTATAAGAAAGATCCCAAGCTTTATCAGGAGAACATGCTCTGGTATCGGGAACAGATTTCCAACTGTACTTATCGACAGTTTACAACTGGATTTTTCTATGGAAAGCCTTCGGACGATGCTCAGATTTACGACAATAATACCTATATTCAGGAATACACATATCTAGGCATTGTTGGAGCATGTGATGAGCGTGGTTTTTACAGTATCGAACAGCGCAATAAGTTTTCGGTAGGTGAGACAATCGAAATCATGAAACCCGATGGACGGAATATTTCTGTGACTGTAAAAGGAATCTATGATAATGACGGAAATCCGATGGAATCCGCTCCCCATCCAAAACAAAAACTCTGGATTGATCTGGGGTGTGAGATGGATGTATTCGATATTCTGCGACGGAAAGAAAGTATGTAATATTGGTATGAATTTTTGATGATGGCAAAACCGCAATCCTTTTATTTTACAAGGGGTTGCGGTTTTTTTAAACCGCAATTTTGAGCTATTCGGCACGAAGATCTTCATTGCCATGCTATGGAAATTATCGTATACTAGAATCGAGGGTCAAGCAAAAAAAGTATTGTGGAGGTAAGAGGTATTATGATTTATGTAGTTTGTATTGCTGCTGTGCTGGCACTTAGCTTTGCTGCCTTTAATTTTCTGACAGTAAAGCACATGCCAGAGGGAACCAAAGAAATGCAGGAAATTGCGGAGGCAATTCGGATCGGTGCAAATGCGTTTATCCATTATGAGTACAAGATTCTCTATATGGTGGTTGCTGTTGTGGCCGTGTTGATGGCTGTTGTCACAACCTGGCATGCGGCGGTTGCATTGATTCTTGGTTCTGTTATGTCCGGGTGCGCCGGGTTTGTAGGGATGAAAATAGCCACCTATGCAAATGTCAGAGTGGCAAACCGTGCAAGGGAGACAAGTAATATTGGGGAAACAGTAAAAGTTGCATTTCGCGGCGGTTCTGTTATGGGACTCTGCGTCGGAGGATTTGCTCTCCTTGGCGTGTTTATCGTCTATATGGTTTTTGGTATTGGAATGGGACAGATTGATATTACAGAGGCATCCTATACCAATATGTTGGGATTAAGTTTCTGTCCATTTACGATGACACTATCCGGTTATGCATTGGGATGTTCTATGGTAGCTATGTTTAACCGTGTGGGCGGAGGTATTTATACGAAGGCTGCCGACATGGGAGCTGACCTGGTTGGTAAAACCGAGGCACATATTCCGGAGGATGACCCCAGAAATCCGGCTACAATTGCAGATAATGTAGGTGATAATGTAGGGGACGTAGCAGGACTTGGATCTGATTTGCTGGAAAGTTTTGTCGGTGCAATTTCATCAGGTATTATTCTTGCTTATCATATGTTTTCTAAGTCATTGGCGGAAAATACCGGTATGAGCAATGAGTTGTTAAAAACATTGATTCTTTTTCCATTGATTTTTGTATCCATTGGTTTGATTGCATCTTGTATAGGAATCGCATTTTTGTTATTTAAGAAACGAATGGCAGACGATCCCCACAAGGATCTGGACGGTGCAACGTATATTGCTGCCGGAATGACGATTGTTATGGGACTCCTGGTTTCTTATATTATGTTCCGCGGATATGACAGTACGTCTCTTCGTACCATTCTCGGGTTTAAATGCGGATGGCTTTCAACCTGGATAGCGGCTGCGATCGGCGTAGTTGCGGGTGTTGTAATTGGTATCATTGCAGAGATTTATACATCTTCTGAGTATAAGCCGACGCGGAATCTGGCGAATGCGTCGCTGGAGGGTGCAGCGCTTACCATTACGCAGGGTCTGGCTCTCGGTATGAAGTCCTGTATGGCTCCATGTCTGGTTTTGGGCGTGGGCATCATTATTTCCTATCAGGTATCAGGAATGTACGGGGTAGCTATGGCTGCTATGGGTATGCTCTCCTTTGTAACGGCAACCGTTTCTGTTGATACATATGGCCCTATATCGGATAATGCAGGCGGTATTGCAGAAATGTCCGGATTAAAACCGGAAGTGCGGAAAATCACGGATACTCTGGATTCCGTGGGAAATACCACTGCGGCAATCGGAAAAGGTTTTGCGATTGGTTCCGGAGCTTTGGCTGCTTTGGCGCTGATGATTTCTTATCTGTACTCTTACAATGATTTCAGTACAGAATTAATTTTGAATCTGATGGAACCAATGACTCTGGCCGGTGCTATTATGGGCGGAGCCTTGCCGTTTTTGTTTTCTGGTATGTTGATTGAAGCGGTAGCGAAAGCAGCCCGGAAAATGGTGGCTGAGGTACGCCGGCAGTTTCGGGAAATCCCGGGTATCCTTGACGGAACTGCAAAACCGGATTATAAGACCTGTATTGAGATTTCTTCCAAGGGTGCGATTGGTGAGATGAAGATTCCGTCTCTTTTGGCAATTGTCGTACCTGTGGCATGTGGATTTATCCTGGGACCGGAGTTTGTAGGAGGTATCCTTATCGGTTCTACCATCTGCTCCATTATGATTGCAATTTTTTCCGGAAATGCCGGCGGGGCATGGGATAATGGCAAGAAATATATTGAGTCCGGAAAAATTTCCGGTTCTGGAAAAGGAAGTCCGGCACATGATGCGGCAGTTATCGGTGATACAGTTGGTGATCCGCTGAAAGATACGGTTGGTCCGTGTCTGGATATATTTATAAAAATAATGTCTACGGTATCTTTGGTTGCAGTCGCAGTTTTTGCGGAATACAATCTGGCAGATATCATTGCAAAATTTTTCAGCTGATTTGTTAAAAAAGCATATTCTTTTGTATGTCTTTTGGAAAACGTGCAGACAATATTTGGGTTGTGTTTTATGATAGAAGGTGGAGAAAGCGATAGAGATATCTCTTTTGATACAGACTGGTTGTAAGGAGATTGGGAAAAATGAAAGCATTTGATGTGGTAGCTTTAGGAGAATTATTGATTGATTTTACGGAAAACGGAGAAAGTAAGCAGGGGAATCCTTTGATGGAGGCCAATCCCGGCGGAGCGCCCTGTAATGTTTTGGCGATGCTGAATAAATTAGGTAAAAAGACCGCTTTTATCGGAAAGGTCGGAAATGATTTCTTCGGACAGCAGTTAAAGGAGGCGGTAAGCACAAGCGGAACGGATGTGACGAATCTTGTGGTAGATGAAACCGTGCATACAACACTTGCTTTCGTGCATACTCTGCCGGATGGTGACCGGGAATTCAGCTTTTACCGGAATCCGGGAGCTGATATGATGCTGAAAAAAGAAGAGGTGATGGAGGACATCATAAAGGGAGGGAGAATCTTCCATTTTGGTACACTGTCATCTACACATGAAGGAGTCAGAGCAGCAACCAGATATGCCATTGATGTGGCAAAAAACAATGGACTGCTGATTTCTTTTGATCCGAACCTGAGAGAGTCCCTGTGGGAAAGTCTGGAGGATGCCAGAAAAGAGATCGAATATGGATTATCGAAGTGCGATATCCTGAAGATCTCCGATAATGAAATGGAATTTATGACAGGAACGACAGATTATACAAAAGGGGTGGAACTGCTTCGGGAAAGCTATGAGATACCGTTGATTTTTGTGACCCTCGGAAAAGCGGGTAGCAGAGCTTATTATAAAGATATGATTGTGGAAGTACAGCCCTTTTTGCAGGCAGGGACGATTGAGACTACGGGAGCAGGCGATACGTTTGAAGGATGTGCGCTGAATTATGTTCTGGAGCATGGTCTTGAGAATCTGACAGAGGATCATTTGAGAGAATTGCTTACTTTTGCAAACGCAGGAGCATCTATGATAACCACCAGAAAAGGGGCATTGAAAGTAATGCCGGAAAAGGGTGAAATTGAGACGTTGATTTGTAAGGCGTCCTTGAAATAATTACACAGATTTTGCGTAGTTATGAAAGGAAAGAGACCAGATTTATCCAAAATAATGTGGATGGATCTGGTCTTTTTTGAGTAATCTGTTGCGATCAAAAAGCTGCAGATAAGACAAACTATTCTTGTGAAACATGTTCTGGAACAAAACTGGTCTGCCCTAAAAAACAGAAACTGGTTATTTAAAAAAAGCCAAATAACATGTATCATAGAAAAAATTCAAAATTACAAAGGAAATGAGGGAATGATTATGAATCAGCAAAAGACGACAACGGCATCACCTGCAGAAGCATCAGGAAATCAGATCCGGGATCTGGTGATTACGGCAATCTTTATTGCACTTACCTATGTGTTTACTGCCTTCGTTAATATCCGTCTGCCAATTGCGGCAAACGGCGGTCTGGTACATCTGGGCAATGTTCCGCTTTTTATTGGCGCGATTATTTTCGGAAAGAAGACGGGTGCCATCTGCGGCGGTATCGGTATGGGACTTTTTGATCTACTTTCCGGTTGGACGGCATGGGCACCATTTACGTTGATTATTGTAGGAATTATGGGATTCGCTGTAGGTGCCATCACCGAGAAACATAAGGGATTTGCTTGGAATGCTCTGGCAATTGCCGTTGCCTGCGTTATAAAAATTGCAGGATATTATATTGCAGAAGGAATCATCTACGGCAACTGGATTGCACCGGCAGCGTCGATTCCAGGCAATCTGGTACAGATTGGAGCAGCAGCAGTAATTGTACTGATTGTAGTCGGAAGATTACAGAAAATCGCTGCGAAATATTTCAAATAAAAGAAAGAAGGAAACAAACATGTATAAAATGATGACACCAGGTCCTACGCAAGTTCGCGAAAACGTGAGACTGGCACGGAGCAGAGAGTTTCAGAATCCGGATCTGGACGTAGAATTTGTAGAATATTATAAGGAAACCTGCGAATTAATCAGTGAATTGCTTCATACCGAAAATGAAAGCCTGATTCTGGACGGAGAAGGAATTCTGGGTCTGGAGGCAGCCTGTGCTTCACTGACGGAGCCGGGAGATCGTGTCTTAGTTCTTGATAATGGAATTTATGGTGAAGGCTTCAAAGATTTTGTCAGCATGTACGGAGGAAATCCGGTTCTTTATACCAAAGACTACAGCCATCCACTGGATACTCAGGAACTGTCATCCTATCTGGAACAAGATCACGATTTTAAATACGCAACCGTGGTTCACTGTGACACACCGACGGGAATGTTGAATGATATTTCAAAGATTTGTCCCCTCCTGAAATCCTTCGGAATCATGACCGTAGTTGATTCCGTATCCGCCATGTTTGGGGAAGAGGTATGTGTTGACGACTACCAGATCGACATTCTCTGCGGCGGCTCTCAGAAAGCCATATCCGCCCCTCCCGGGCTGTCCATCGTAACAATCAGCAAAGCAGCCAAAGAAGCAATGGCACAACGAAAAGCCCCCATCGCTTCCTTCTATGCCAACCTGAAAATTTTTGAAAACTACTACGAACAAAAATGGTTCCCCTACACAATGCCTGCCAGCGATATCTACGGTCTCCGCGAGGCTCTGGAAAATATCAAAGCCGACCCGGATATCCTTTCCCGTCATGCCCGGATCGCCGCAAAAACCCGAAAGACAATCCAGGACATGGGGCTGACCCTCTATCCATCCGAAGGCTACTCCAACACGGTAACCACCTTCCAGATTCCCAAAGGTTACACTGCAGAAGAAATTCTGAACAAAATGAGAACCACCCACAACATCCTCCTCGCCGGCTCCTTCGGCCCCTACGCCGGAAAACTAATCCGAATCGGCCACATGGGAGAAAATGCCACCGAAGAAAACATAGAAGAAACTCTCACCGCCCTTAAAGACGTACTGGGAGTAAAATAATAACAAACGTTGAACGATATCTCATATCATTGAAGATGATAAGCGGTTCAGACAAAAAATAATACCAAAAACAGGCGACCGGAAGGCGCAGTGGGAATGGGAACTGCCAGGCATCCGGTGGATCTGCAAACCTTTTAGAAGTTCTTATGGAACATGCGGGCCGAAATTACAGACGAAAATGGGTACACCATACCCATTTTCGAGGAGCACTGAGTGGGAAAATGATCAAATTTTCCCGCGAATTGCTCCGATTCTGTAATTTCGGCCCGCATGTTCCATTAGAACTTCTTAAGGTTGAAGCCCCACCAGATGCCGGCAGTCCCCATTCCCACTGCGCCTTCCGGTCACCGTCCGTCCGCCCTCAAAAAAAGGACACATGGAAAAGCACGATTTCTTGTTTCGCATCATAGTATAGATAGAAATCCTCTTCGAGGTGCTGTTTGAAAACATTCCAAAAACCCCTGAGCGTGCAGGAAGAAAAGGAATTCCTTCGAAAATATCAGGAAGGAGATCAGGAGGCGAAGGATATTCTGATAGAACGAAATCTGCGGCTGGTAGCGCACGTGGTGAAGAAGTACCAGGGGATTGCGGAAGACTCGGAGGATCTGATCTCGATAGGCACCATAGGACTGATCAAGGCAGTGACTACTTTTGATCAGAATAAAAGCAGTAAATTGGCAAGTTATGCGGTCCGGTGTATCGAGAATGAGATTCTGATGTTTTTGCGTTCCCGTAAAAAACTGAGTAAGGAGATATCCCTGTATGAGACAATTGGAACTGATAAAGAGGGAAATGAGATTCAACTGATGGATGTGATGGAAGGTGATGCCGAAGATACGGAAGAACAATATCTTCAAAAAGAAGATGTCAGGAAGTTATATAAATTAATTGAGCAGGTACTGACGGCACAGGAGTATGAGGTACTTTGTCTTCGGTATGGATTATACGGAAAAGAAGGTCTGACCCAGCGCAATGTTGCAGGCAGGATGGGAATCAGCAGATCCTATGTTTCCAGAATTGAAAAAAATGCTGTGATAAAACTTCGCGGATATTTTAATTAAAGTAGATGAACTCCCGTTGAAAATGACATTGACGGGAGTTCTGATACAGAGGTATAATAAATATATAGAACAAATCTTAAGTCTGCTGCGTATCACAGCGGATTTCTTAATAAGAGTCAGTATGACAATTCAGTGTATTCTTTCTTACCAATTATTTTTGTGTAGTTTCCATTGATTTCCCATGTTTTTATTATTTATTTGGAGGATTTTATGTTTTGCAGTGTACTATCAGCTACAATTTATGGAGTTGATGCAGTGAAAGTTCAGGTGGAGGCGGATGTCAGTGACGGGATGCCTCAGTTTGTAATGGTAGGTTCGGTTTCGATGCAGGTAAAGGAGGGACAAGACCGGGTAAAGACGGCGCTTAGAAATGTAGGGGTAGTTCTGCCCCCGAAGCGGATTACCATTAGTCTGGTTCCGGCAGATATCCGGAAAGAGGGATCCAGATTTGATTTGCCTGTAGCTGTGGCCGTATTAAGGGCGGCAGGAAGAATTCCGCCGAAGGCATTGGACGGAGATATGATTATTGGAGAAGTACGGTTGAATGGGGGGATTCAGGGCGTTACCGGGGTACTGCCTACCGTATTGTTGGCGAGGGAACTGGGGTGCAAAAGATGTGTGATCCCTAGGGATAATATAATAGAAGGAAAAATCGTAGAGGGGATTCAGGTAGTCGGGGTGGAATCCCTGGAACAATTAATCCGTTTTTGCTGTGAAGGCTTGCCGGGGGAAGAAGAGGTGACAGTGCCGGAGGAAGAGGAAGACTATGAAGTAGATTTTCAGGATATTATGGGACAGGAATATGTAAAAAGAGCGGCTTTGATTGCGGCTTGTGGGTTTCACAATTTATTGCTCTGCGGAACGCCTGGAAGCGGAAAATCTATGATTGCAAAGCGGATACCCACAATTATGCCAAAGATGACCAGGGAGGAGGGGCTGGAATTGTCCAAGATTTATAGTGTAGCGGGACTTCTTCCAGCGGATAAGCCGATTTTGAGAAGGCGTCCGTTTCGTGAGCCACATCACACCATATCGCCTCAGGCATTGGCAGGAGGAGGGAGAATACCGGTGCCGGGGGAAATCACCCTGGCACATCACGGGGTTTTATTTTTGGATGAGTTGGCAGAGGTATCCAGGCATACAATTGAGATTTTGCGCCAGCCGTTGGAGGAACGGCAGATTGCAATAGCCAGAACAGGGGGCAGATACATATTTCCGGCGAACTTTATGCTTGTGGGTGCCATGAATCCTTGTCCGTGCGGGTACTATCCGGATATGAACCGTTGCACCTGCACCATGCAGGGGGTGCTTCGTTACCTGAATAAAATCAGTCAGCCGCTTCTGGACCGTATGGATTTGTGCGTGGAGGTACCGGCACTTAGTTATGAGACACTGACCGGAGATGGAAAAAGAGGGGAATCTTCGAAAAAATTGCGAAAAATTGTGGAGCGGGTGCAGCAATCGCAAAGAGAACGTTATACAGAAGCCGAAAGATGTGACAATAAGCGAAGGATGGTCCGGTATAATAGTGAATTGACGCCGGGTGAGATTGAAGATTTTTGTCCGGTTACCAGAGACGGGAAAAAGCTTTTGAAGCAGGCATTTCAAAGTTATGGGATCAGTGCCCGCGGCTACCACAGAATTATTAAAGTTGCAAGAACGATAGCAGATATCGAGGAATGTGAAGTGATTCAGACAGAACATATCAGCGAGGCGATCTGCTATCGGAGCCTTGACAAAAATTTATGGATGAAAGGATGAAAATAAAGAAAGAAACGTATGACAGAAAGAGCGGTTGAATATTATGGAAGGGAAGAGGGCAGATATCCCGGACGGCTGAAAGCGCTGTCCAGAATGCCGGCAGGCCTGTATGTGAAAGGGGCTCTCCCGGATGAGGACATCCCCTCGGTTGCCATTGCGGGAGCGCGGATGTGTTCTGCTTATGGAAGGCAGCAGGCGTACGCCTATGCAAAAATTTTAGCAGAGCATGGAATTCAGATTATCAGCGGACTTGCATATGGGATTGATGCCAGTGCACACGAAGGTGCACTGGCAGGAGGTGGAAAAACCTTTGCTGTTCTGGGATGCGGTGTGGATATCTGTTATCCGAAAGAGAATTATCCGCTTTACAGGCAAATTTTATCAGAAGGCGGTGGTGTACTTTCGGAATTTCCTATGGGATCTGCTCCAGAGGCGTGGCATTTTCCGGTTCGGAATCGAATTATAAGTGGCTTATCAGATGCAGTGCTGATTGTGGAGGCAAAAGAGCGGAGCGGTTCCTTGATTACTGCAGATTATGCTCTTGAGCAGGGAAAGTCCGTGTTTGCACTTCCGGGCAGGGTGGGAGATTCCTTAAGCAAAGGGTGCAACTATCTGTTGTATCAGGGGGCAGGGGTAGCTTATAGTCCCGAGTGCATTATGGAAGAACTGGGAGTCCGGTATCAGAAAAACCTTGAAAGAAAAAAAAGAAATTGTAAGAATGGGTTAACACAGGAGATACAAAAGGTATATGAGTGTCTGGAGATAACACCGAAACATCTGGGGACGCTGACGGAAGAAACCAAAATGCAGATGCCTGAACTGTCAAAGATTTTACTGGAGCTGCAGGCGAAAGGATTTGTGGAAGAATTCCCCAGAAATTATTGGAGAAAATTTGGGGAATCCTACGAAAAGATGGTCTGATTGGAAGTGGAGTATCGAAAAAGAACTTGCAAGAAGAAAAAAATTGGTGTATAGTGGTTTCAATTTGAGGTTAAAATCAGACAACTATGAAGGTATGAAACAGTTACAAATCAGGAGGCAATAAGGGTGGCAAAGTATCTTGTGATCGTAGAATCACCAGCGAAAGTAAAAACAGTGAAGAAATTCCTCGGAGCCAATTATGAAGTAGCAGCATCAAATGGACATGTTCGTGATTTGCCGAAGAGTCGGCTTGGCATTGATGTGGAACATGACTTTGAACCAAAATATATTACCATTCGCGGAAAAGGAGAACTTCTGGCAGGACTTCGGAAGTCTGCGAAGAAGGCGGAGAAGGTCTATCTGGCAACGGACCCTGACCGTGAAGGAGAAGCAATTTCCTGGCATCTTTCCAAGGCATTGAATCTGGATGAAAAAAAGATGCGCCGGATTACGTTTAATGAAATTACGAAAACAGCAGTAAAAGCTTCAATTAAAGAGGCAAGGGATATTGATATGGATCTCGTAGATGAACAGCAGGCACGCCGTTGTCTGGACCGTATGGTAGGTTATGAAATCAGTCCCCTGCTCTGGAAAAAGATCAAACGGGGCTTAAGTGCTGGCCGTGTACAGTCGGTGGCTCTGCGCCTTATCGGAGACCGGGAGGAGGAGATCAATGCCTTTATTCCTCAGGAGTACTGGTCGTTAGATGGACAGTTTGCAATTCCCGGTGAGAAAAAGCCTTTGACGGCACATTTCTACGGAAAAGAGAAGCAGAAGATGAACATTGCTTCGGAGGCGGAATTAAATGAAATTTTAAAAGGGCTGGAAGGCGCAGTATATAAGGTTGCCGAAGTCAGAAAAGGAGAGCGGACAAAGAAGGCTCCGCTTCCTTTTACGACTAGTACCTTACAGCAGGAAGCAGCAAAAGTTTTAAATTTTGCGACATCCAAGACCATGCGTCTGGCACAGCAGCTTTATGAAGGAATTGATATCAAGGGAAATGGAACTGTGGGTCTGATCTCGTATCTGCGTACGGATTCCACACGTATTTCAGCGGAGGCTGATGGGGCTGCAAGAGCATATATTTCCGCTGCATATGGGGAAAAATATACGGCAAAGGCGGATACGACGGAAAATAAGAACAAGAAAGCGCAGGATGCGCATGAAGCCATTCGTCCCACTGATATATCCAGAACACCTCAGGCGATGAAGGAATCTCTTTCCAGAGATCAGTTTCGTCTGTATCAATTGATCTGGCGGAGGTTTGCAGCCAGCAGAATGCAGTCTGCGGTTTACGAGACTACATCAGTGAAGATTAAAGGAAATGAGTATCTGTTTACCGTAGCGGCTTCCCGGGTAAAGTTTGATGGCTTTATGTCAGTTTATACCCAGGATGAGGATGAAAAGAAAGCGCAGAATGTTCTGGTGCGTTCGATTGATCAGGATACCAATTTAAGTCTGGAAAAATTTCAGCCGGAGCAGCATTTTACCCAGCCTCCGGCGCATTACACAGAAGCATCTCTGGTTAAAATACTGGAAGAGCTTGGGATCGGCCGGCCGAGCACGTATGCGCCGACGATTACAACGATTCTGGCACGAAGATATGTGGCGAAGGAAAACAAAAATCTGTATATCACAGAGCTTGGAGAAGTGGTCAATAACATGATGAAGCAGGCATTTCCAACGATTGTGGATGTGAATTTTACTGCGAATATGGAAGCTCTTTTGGATAAGGTCGGCGACGGCAGCGTACAATGGAAAACGGTTGTAAGCAACTTCTGGCCGGATTTGAAGGAATCGGTTGACCGGGCAGAGGAAGAGTTGGAACAGGTAGAGATTGCTGACGAGGTTACCGATGTGATCTGTGAAGTCTGCGGACGAAACATGGTGGTTAAATATGGACCCCATGGAAAGTTTCTGGCATGTCCGGGATTTCCGGATTGTAAGAACACCAAACCATATCTGGAAAAAATCGGTGTGAAGTGTCCGAAGTGTGAGGGAGAGATTATTCTGAAGAAGACGAAAAAGGGAAGAAAGTATTACGGATGTGAACACAATCCGGAATGTGACTTTATGTCCTGGCAGCGGCCGTCAGAGAAGAAATGTCCGAAGTGCGGAGGGTACATGCTGGAAAAAGGAAATAAGCTGATGTGTGCAGATAATCAATGTGGTTATGTGGAACAGAAGGCGAAAAACGAGGATTGAGCCAGCTTGAGGTCGGAAAGATCATAAATCAGGTGTAAGAAAAAGAGAAGAGAGAATTTGAAGCGTGTCTGAAAATTACAGGGATGGATTTTCAGACATGTTTCAGTTTTGGGTAAGGAAAGGATGGCTGGGAAAACGGAGTTTTTTTGTGAAATATATTTTATTTCCACAGGTTGATTAAAAGTCAAATTTTACAAATTGTCAGAAAATAGGTTGCATATATGCTTATTATATGATAAAGTATAGATAGTATGTAATGAACAGTTTTTATGCAGGAAAAAAACAGCAGAAAGGAGAATGTATACAAAGATGAGTGTACAATTGTTGGATAAGACCAGAAAAATCAATAAATTATTGCACAACAATAATTCTACAAAGGTTGTATTCAATGACATCTGCAAAGTGATGACAGAGACGCTGGATTCCAATATTCTGGTAATCAGTAAGAAAGGGAAAGTACTTGGCGTAAGTTTATGTGCAGGTGTACAGGAAATTACAGAATTGATTGATGACAAAGTAGGCGGTTACGTAGATGAGTTATTGAATGACAGATTCTTAAGTGTTCTATCAACAAAAGAGAATGTAAATCTGGAAACGCTCGGATTTGAGGGGGACTACTTTAAGAAATATACGGCAATTATATCTCCGATTGATATTGCTGGAGAGCGTCTTGGAACTGTGTTTATGTATCGGTGTGAACCACAGTATGATATCGATGATATTATTGTCAGTGAGTATGGGACTACGGTTGTAGGCCTGGAGATGATGCGTTCTGTCAACGAGGAAAATGTGGAGGAAAACCGTAAAGTACAGGTAGTGAAATCCGCATTTGGCACCTTGTCATTTTCTGAACTTGAGGCAATCATTCATATCTTTCATGAATTGGATGGAGATGAAGGAATACTTGTGGCAAGTAAGATTGCCGACCGGGTAGGGATTACCCGATCTGTGATTGTGAATGCCCTGCGTAAGTTTGAAAGTGCAGGCGTGATTGAGTCCCGGTCCAGCGGTATGAAGGGGACTTATATCAAAGTGCTGAATGATTATATCTTTAACGAACTGGAAGAGATTAAGGTGAAGAAAAATTTTAAAGGTCATGAAAAGGCAGAGTAAACGGAATCAGGAATGTTTCCAAAGAAGAGGATAGAGGCGCTTTGCCCGACAGTAGTTAGACTTGAGGTCGAATATTGTCGGCAAAGCGTCATTTTTGTTGAAGAAGAGACAGCTCTCATTTTCAGGAATTCTTAAAGCGGCATGAAAAGTATAAACAGAGCATAAAATTTCAAAAAAAGGAAAAGATGAGATAAAGTTAGAAAAAAAGAGAATAAATGAGTTAAAAGGAGAATATAATTTAAAAAGTGAAAATGAATGTGGTTGCCATTTCTGGCAAGAATCACTAATATAAGAATCACCGAGTAGCACTCGAGTACAATGAGTGCTAATAAGAGCAGTTTAGAATTTAAGGAGGTAATATAGAATGAAATTAGTACCATTGGGCGACAGAGTTGTATTGAAACAGTTAAAGGCAGAAGAAACTACAAAATCAGGTATCGTACTTCCTGGTCAGGCAAAAGAAAAGCCGCAGCAGGCAGAGGTTGTTGCTGTAGGACCTGGAACAGAAAAAGTTAAGATGGAAGTAAAAGTCGGTGACCAGGTTATTTATTCCAAGTATGCAGGAACCGATGTAAAACTGGAAGATGAAGAATTTATCGTTGTAAAACAGGAAGATATTCTGGCAATCGTTGATTGATGACGATTCAGGCACCGCTAGTTTGCGGTAGATGAGTAAGAGTTACAGTGACTAAGAAATCATAGAATCAGGAGGCAGACCATTATGGCAAAAGAAATTAAATACGGAGCAGAGGCAAGAGCTGCACTGGAAGCAGGTGTAAATAAATTAGCAGATACGGTTCGTGTGACATTGGGACCGAAAGGAAGAAACGTAGTACTTGACAAACAGTTCGGCGCTCCGCTGATCACAAACGATGGTGTTACGATTGCAAAAGAAATTGAACTGGAAGACGGATTTGAAAATATGGGTGCACAGTTAATTAAGGAAGTTGCATCCAAGACAAACGATGTAGCTGGTGATGGTACAACAACAGCAACTGTACTGGCACAGGCTATGGTCAATGAAGGGATGAAGAATCTGGCAGCAGGTGCAAATCCGATTGTTTTAAGAAAGGGAATGAAGAAGGCTACAGATAAAGCAGTTGAAATTATCGCCGAGATGAGCAAAACAGTTGACGGCAAAGAGCAGATTGCAAGAGTTGCAGCTGTATCTTCCGGAGATGAAGAAGTTGGTCAACTTGTAGCGGATGCGATGGAAAAAGTATCGAAAGACGGTGTTATCACAATTGAAGAGTCTAAGACGATGAAGACAGAGCTTGATCTGGTGGAAGGTATGCAGTTTGACCGCGGATATATCTCTGCCTATATGTCAACAGATATGGAAAAAATGGAAGCAACCTTATCTGATCCATATATCTTGATTACAGATAAGAAAATCAGCAATATTCAGGAAATCCTTCCGCTGTTAGAGCAGATTGTACAGTCCGGAGCAAGCCTGCTGATTATCGCTGAGGATGTAGAGGGTGAGGCACTCTCCACATTGATCGTAAATAAACTGCGCGGAACATTCAAAGTTGTTGCTGTTAAAGCACCTGGATACGGCGACAGAAGAAAAGAGATGCTGCAGGATATCGCAATTTTGACAGGTGGTTCTGTAATCTCTGAGGAGTTGGGCTTTGAACTGAAAGATACAACAATGGATCAGTTGGGACGTGCAAAGTCTGTAAAAGTTCAGAAAGAGAATACGGTAATTGTGGACGGCTGCGGAGACAAAGCTGCAATTGAGGCAAGAGTTGGACAGATCCGTGCGCAGATTGAGGAGACTACATCTGAATTCGACAAAGAGAAATTGCAGGAAAGACTTGCGAAACTGGCAGGTGGTGTTGCTGTTATCCGCGTAGGTGCAGCAACAGAGACTGAGATGAAAGAAGCAAAACTTCGTATGGAAGATGCTCTGAATGCAACAAGAGCTGCTGTAGAAGAAGGTATTATCGCAGGCGGCGGTTCCGCATACATCCATACAACAAAGGAACTGGAAAAATATATTGCAGATATGGATGGGGATGAGAAGACCGGCGCAAGAATCATCCTGAAAGCGCTGGAAGCGCCTCTGTTCCACATTGCTGCAAATGCAGGATTGGAAGGTTCTGTTATCATCAACAAAGTAAAAGAATCCGAAATCGGTGTCGGATTTGACGCTTATAAAGAGGAGTATGTAGATATGGTAAAAGCAGGTATCCTGGATCCGTCCAAGGTTACAAGAAGCGCACTGCAGAATGCAACCAGCGTTGCTTCCACACTGTTGACCACAGAGTCTGTTGTATCTACAATCAAAGAAGATGTACCTCCGATGCCGGCTGGCGGACAGGGAATGGGAATGATGTAATTTTGCAGGACGGCTTCGCGGAAGGTGTTGAGGGACGGACACAGTAGGGAACGGGCTGCTGGTATTTAAGTTTTTTGCGCGGGCTTCGACCTTAACATGTTCTAAGCCGAAAGAGACACTGTTGTTACGAAATCAGGACAATTCGTGAGACCGTTTCAAGTTTTGTGTAAACTCAGAAATCTGATATAAGATATGTGAACAGTTACTGAAGGGCAGAGCCGATTGTGCGGTTTCTGCCCTTATCTGCATTATACAGGGATTTCAGGGTATGTCAAAGGGGCTATCGGGAAATAGATAGTCTCAAACAGGGGCAAAAGGTATTTTGACCCCTATGATACACGGATTGCTCCGCATTTCATGCTCCCGCAATCCTGAAAACATTCGAAATCCGCCCTATTCGGGCTACTTTCTCATGTTTTACGGGTCCCAAAGTCATGCTTTTTCATGCAAGCATGAAACGCATAACCTTTTGACCCTGGTATCATGTCATTTAGTTAAGTTATTGGCAAGATCGCTCCTCTTTAGGCAGAGATATCGGAATTCCTATCTCTGCCTGTTTTTTTGTATTAAAGGAAAGTTCTCCTTCCGGAGAACCCTGGAACGAAAAATGCCCGCTGGAAACGGGCATGATAAGACAGACGGTGATTAAAAGAGGTCAATATAGAAACCTTCTTCAAATTCATCATCGCCAAGATCATCATCTTCAGTTAGAAAGTAGTGCATATCCAACAAATCGGAATCGGTCATGTTTCTGACCAGTGTGGGTGTCATTCCTTCTGGGGGATTCTTAATGTATTTTTGCCTGAGTTCATAAATATAGTTTTGATCCATTTGAGGCAGCCTCCTATCTGTAATAAATACAGTATGGAGCAAATGGAAAAAGAAGTCAAGCAGACCGGGAACGTAGGTAAAGCCCATGTTTTATCATAGTCCTTTTGTATAATTCTTCCAGAGAAATACGTTCATGTAGCAATTTTGTGCTGTAAAGATGCCTGCTGCCGAAAAGTTGGCGGTATAAATCTGCAAAATAAAGCAGTCCCCTCAGTGGCATGTTAGGATTAAAAGTGCTCTGATGTTCATATAAGCTTAGGTAATCGTCCAGCAGGATAGAGATATCATTTTTCATCTTCATATACAATACATCATCCAACGTAGTGATTTCCAAATCATCAGGATTCGTATAGCTGGTTTGGTTCAGCGCGTTATAAAGCTCCAGAAGACTTTGCTTGTCAGAAAACAGAAGACGGAATAAGCGGTCCTTATATTTTCTGTTTCCTTTCGGCGTCATGGGTGTCTGCATATAAATTTCTCCTTAAAAGTGTATTTATATTGCGAAGAGCAACCGCTTCTGAAAGTTTATATCATATCAGTGTTTTGTGAAAAATCCTATAAGAATATTATAGGAGATGTGTTTGGATATGGCAATAGATTTTCAGGAAATGAATGCGGAAGAAGACGGATGCTTCTTCGAAATATTGTGCATTTATTATATATCAAAAGTGAGTAGGAGTCAATAAGGTGGCTGATCGCGGACGGATTTGAAAGTCAAAAATAATTCACACAAAAAACGTAGTTAAAACGGCATTTTGATGGAACTTATGGTAAAATTAAGAAAAAAGTTTTTCATAAAGGATTTTACCATGAAGAGAAAAAAGCGGCAACTAACAGAAGAAGATATATTCCAGTATGGGATGAAAAGTATGCCTTTCAATTGAATTAAGTATACAAAAGGATGTGCTTTTCCCCGCTGCTTAAGCAAGTTTGGGGTTGTTACATAGAATTTCCTGGTGTATAATACAAAATGTATGAGTTTGCGGTGTCAGAAAAACGATTCTTATTTTTACAGGATGCCGCCCGCATATAAATTTTGAAATAGAAAGCAGGTGAAGCAATGGTTGAATTAGATCAGTTCAAGACGGAACTGAATGCCTATGAGGGACCATTAGTGGAAGTGAGGGATTCACTTTGACCTCGTTAACAAAGAACAGAGGATCGAAGAATTAGAACGTAAGATGGAGGAACCCGGGTTCTGGGATGTGCCGGAGAAGGCACAGGAGCAGATGAAGGAGTTAGGAAGTCTGAAGGAGGACCGGGACACTTATAAGAAGCTTGTCACAGCGAAGGAAGATATGGAGACGCTGATCGAGATGGGTTATGAAGAGAACGATGCGTCTGTTATTCCTGAGATTGCGGAGATGCTGGAGTCATTTAAGAATGATTTTGACAATATCCGTATTAAGACGCTGCTGTCGGGTGAATATGACAAGAACCATGCAATCGTGAAGTTGAATGCGGGTGCAGGGGGAACAGAGGCCATGGACTGGTGTGCGATGTTGTATCGGATGTATACCCGTTGGGCGGAAAAGAAGGGATTTTCCCTGGAAGAACTGGACTTTCTGGAGGGGGATGAAGCAGGTGTCAAGTCTGTGACATTCCAGGTCAATGGAGAGAATGCGTATGGCTATCTGAAATCGGAAAAAGGAGTTCATCGTCTGGTACGCATTTCGCCGTTTAATGCCAATGGAAAGCGGCAGACTTCTTTTGTATCCTGTGATGTTATGCCGGATATCGAGGATGATATTGATATTGAGGTAAAGGATGAGGATATCCGAATCGACACCTATCGTTCCAGCGGTGCCGGCGGGCAGCATATCAATAAGACCTCATCTGCAATCCGTATTACCCATTTCCCTACGGGAATTGTGGTTACGTGCCAGAATGAACGTTCCCAGCATATGAACAAAGATAAGGCAATGCAGATGTTGAAGGCGAAGCTGTATCTGCTGAAGCAGCAGGAACAGGAAGAGAAGCTTTCCGGCATCCGCGGGGAAGTGACTGATATTGCCTGGGGCAATCAGATCCGTTCGTATGTCATGCAGCCATATACGATGGTCAAGGATCATCGTACCAATGAAGAACGGGGTCAGGTGGATGCGGTGCTGGATGGAGACATTGATCCTTTTGTCAATGCATATTTAAAGTGGATCGCATTGAAAAAATAGAGCAGTCATGTCAGCATAGAGCGTGTTTGAAAATTGTGGGGATGAATTTTCAAACACGCTCTAAGTGTATGAGGAGTCTTTAGGGTCGGGGGTTCGGAATTCCCTGGGCGTGATGCCAAAATACTTTTTGAAGACTCTGTTAAAATAAGAAATGTTATTGAAGCCGCTTTCCAGAGCAATGGTGGTGACAGGCAGGTCGGTAGCTGTGAGCTGCCGGGCTGCCATGTTCAGCCGATATTGATTCAGGTATTCAATGCAAGTCAGATTCATATGTTTTTTGAAGAACCGCATAAAATGATATTCACTGAATCCACAGAGGGAGGCCAGTTCCGGTATTGTGATTGCTTTTTGATAATTGTCCTGCATATATTGCAGGACTTTTTTCAGTTTACCGGTAATTTCTTCGTGTTCCATATTCTGCTTTTGGTAAGGTACGTATTGATACAAAGTAAAAAACAGATGAAACAGCAGTGCTTTGGTTTCCAGTTCATATCTCTCTGGTTTTTCGGTTACGGTTTCCAGAAGAGAATAGAAGATACTGCGGATCTTCTCGTTGTATGGCGAAGCAGCATCTAATACTACGGGAAACCTTACCGTCTGCTGTGCAATCGGAAGCAGGTAAGAAGTGCAGGCATCATTCCTGACTGCTTCCAGCATATCCATCCGGAAGACAAAGCTGTCGGTAATCATGTGACTGCAATTTTCAGCGGAGAAGCCGTGGAGGATCCCCGGAGGAATCAACAGGAAATCCCCCTTGGATATCCGGCGGGGAAGCAGGTCAATCTGGTAGGTGCAGGATCCTTCCAGGACATAGGTAAATTCCAGTTCACTGTGCCAGTGGACCGGAAGCGCTGCAAAATTCTCCGGTATTGTGCAGCGATAGTATTCAAACGGAAAGATGGCAGTTCCGTGTCTGGTATTTTCAAGAAGATTCGGATTGTATCTCATAACCCCTCCCATAGTCTTTGAATTGTTCTTTGATAGCAGGATTGTGTTAAAACATCCTTGTAAAGTGCAAGTAATTTTCTGCACTTATGTCTATAATAAAACAAAAGTAGAAACTCCGTTCCATGAGTTTTATCATAACATACCGGGCGGGAAAAGAGAACAGGAGAAGTGCTATGATTCGTAAATATCGTTTTGGGCATCCGCTTGAAACGGATGCAGTGGTGGAGAAGAAGTTGTGTGAGAAGGGGGAACTGCCTTATCTATCCATAAGGAAGGGGGAAGCGTTTACCTGTCAGCTGGAGGAAGAGGCCTATGTTTACGGACTGGGAGAGCAGGTACGCGGAATAAATAAACGTGGCTGGATTTATACCAGTTACTGTGCGGATGAGCCAAATCACCGGGAGGACAGGCAGTCTTTGTACGGGGCACATAATTTTTTGATTGTGGATGGTACGGTCTGCTTTGGTGTGTTTTTCGATTATCCGGGCAGGATTACGTTTGATGTGGGGTATACAAAATGTGAGGAACTTTGTATCCTGCCTGAGACATGGGATCTGGATGTGTATGTGATTGACGGTGAAAATCCGGCGGAGATTGTAAAGCAGTTTCGTCGTATGATCGGACGCAGCTATATTGCTCCGAAGTGGGCTTTTGGTTATGGGCAGAGCCGCTGGAGTTATATGGATGAGGATGAAATCCGGGAAGTGGTGAGACAGCACAGAGAGGCAGGGATTCCTCTGGACAGTGTATATCTGGATATTGATTATATGGAACGTTATAAAGATTTCACCTTGAATCAGACTGCATTTCCGAAGTTTCCGGAATTTGTACAGGAAATGAAGAAGCAGCATATCCATCTTGTACCGATTATTGATGCAGGGGTAAAGATTGAAAAAGGGTATGATACCTATGAAGAAGGTGTGAAAAATCATTATTTTTGTAAAAATGAGGATGGGACAGACTTTGTAGGTGCTGTCTGGCCGGGGAAGGTTCATTTTCCGGATGTATTGAATCCCAAAGCGAGGGAATGGTTTGGTAATAAGTATCAGTATCTTCTGGAACAGGGGATTGATGGGTTTTGGAATGATATGAATGAGCCGGCGATCTTTTATTCGGAAAAGCATATGGATGAAGTGATGGAGAAGCTGGATGAGTTCAAGGGAAAAGAATGGGATTTGAATACGTATAACCAGTTTTGTGGAGTGGTGGGCGGTATTGCGAATCGCCCGGAAGACTATAAGAGTTTTTATCACAATTGGGGCGGTGAAGGCAAGATGGTCCGGCACGATCAGGTGCATAATCTGTATGGATATGGGATGACCAGAGCGGCAGGGGAGGCATTCGAACGCCTGGAGCCGGAGAAGAGGATTTTGATGTTTTCCCGTTCTTCTTATGTTGGAATGCATCGTTACGGCGGTATCTGGCAGGGAGATAATCTGTCCTGGTGGTCCCATCTGCTTCTGAATATACGGATGATGCCGTCACTGAATATGTGCGGTATCCTCTATACGGGAGCAGATCTGGGCGGATTTGGCGCTGATGTAACGGAGGATCTGCTGCTGCGGTGGCTGGCATTCGGGATCTTTACGCCGTTGATGAGAAACCATTCAGCAATAGGAACACGCAGACAGGAAGTATATCGTTTTCCAAAGATGCTTCCCGTGTTCCGCAAAATCATAGGAATCAGATACGGACTGCTGCCTTATCTCTACAGCGAATATGTGAAAGCAGCGCTTCAAGATGGGATGATGTTCCGGCCATTGGCATTTGATTACCCGGAGGATACATTTGCAGCACAGGTGGAGGATCAACTTCTATTAGGTGATGCTTTGATGCTGACACCTGTTTATCAGCAGAATGCGCGGGGACGTTATGTCTATCTTCCGGAGGATATGATGATGGTGTCGATGAAGAGCCTGGACGATTATAGGACACAGATTATGAAACAGGGGCATCATTATATCCATGTGAACCTGGAGGAAGTGGTATTTTTCATCCGTCCGGATCATGTAATTCCGCTTTCAACGGGAGGCAACAGCGTAGAGGAAGTGGATTTCCGGAACTTAAGTCTGCTGGGCTATGTGAAAAAGAAAGCGGTGTATGAGCTGTACGATGATGACGGATATGGTAAGGATTATGAGAATCCGGAGCATTGGATAACGGTCGCAGTATCAGCGAACGGCAGTGTCCGTCAGCAGGGTGAGAAAAAGAAAAAGTTTACGGAATGCATTTTGCAGGAAGAATAGACAGAAAAAGATTTTCAGAGAGGAGAGCGAAAATGAAGAAAGTATGGTGGAAAGAAGCGGTCGTTTATCAGATCTACCCGAGAAGCTTTATGGATGGAAACGGAGACGGAATCGGTGATATCAAAGGAATTACCAGCCGTCTGGATTATCTGAAGGAGTTAGGGGTAGATGTGCTCTGGCTTTCTCCGATATATAAGTCCCCCAATGATGATAACGGTTATGATATCAGTGATTATCAGGATATTATGGATGAATTCGGAACAATGGAAGATTTTGATGAGATGCTGGAGGAAGCACATAAACGGGGACTGCGTATCGTGATGGACCTGGTTGTAAATCATACTTCCGATGAGCATCGCTGGTTCATGGAAAGCCGGAAGAGCAAAGAGAATCCATACCGGGACTACTACATCTGGAGGGAACCGAAAGCAGACGGAAGTGCACCAAATAACTGGGGTTCCTGCTTCGGGGGTCCGGCATGGGAGTATGATGAGAATACAGGAATGTATTATCTGCACCTCTTTTCCAAAAAACAGCCGGATCTGAATTGGGATCATGAAAATGTGCGGAAAGAAATCTTTGATATGATGACCTGGTGGTGTGAGAAAGGAATTGATGGATTCCGCATGGATGTCATCAGCATGATTTCCAAAACTCCGGAAATGCCGGACGGACGTTCCGATGACGGTATACTGGGAGATTTTGGTCCGTATTGTATCCACGGGCCTCATGTACATGAATATTTACAGGAAATGAATGAGAAAGTGCTTTCCAGATACGATATCATGACCGTAGGAGAAACGGCCGGAGTGACGATTGAACAGGCACAGCAATATGCCGGAGAAGACAGACATGAGCTGAACATGGTATTTCAGTTTGAACATGTAGATTCAGACGGAAAATACGGGAAATGGACCGATGAAAAAGTATCGCTTTCCTTCCTGAAACAAAACTTAAGTAAATGGCAGACCGAACTTTACGGTAAGGCATGGAACAGCCTGTTCTGGGACAATCATGATCAGCCAAGAGCAGTTTCACGTTTTGGAGATGACCGTCCGGAATATAGAGAAGTATCGGCGAAAATGCTTGCAACCTGTCTTCATATGATGCAGGGTACTCCGTATATTTACCAGGGTGAGGAACTGGGTATGACAAATTATCCGTTCCAGTCCAAAGAAGATTTCCGGGATATTGAGAGCATTCATGCCTATGAGGATTGGGTGGAGTCCGGAAAAGTTTCCCTGGAGAAATTCTGGCCCTGCATCACAAATAAAAGCCGTGACAATGCCAGAACACCGGTACAGTGGGACGATACCGAACACGCAGGCTTTACCACCGGTACTCCGTGGATACCTGTAAATCCAAACTATAAAACGATCAACGCCAAAGCCGAACTGGAAGATGCGGATTCCGTATTCCACTATTATCAGAAGCTGATTGCCCTGAGAAAACAGTATCCAGTGATTGTATATGGAAAATACGAACTTCAGCTTGCCGATGATAAGAATCTTTTTGCATACACAAGAACCTTAGACGGAGAACAACTTTTTGTTGTCTGCAACTTCACAGAAAACACATGCAGCGTGCAGATACCGGAAGCGTTTGAAACAGCAGAATGTCTGATTTCGAACTATGGAAGAACCTGCTATGAGGGAAGTGTAGAATTGGCGCCTTACGAAGCCTTCGTACTGCGAACATGCACAAAACCATGACAATACATTAAAAATATATCAACGCACAGTAGTAAGGTTCCGGCTTATGCCCCGCTGCTTTTTATGCATCTACAGACCTGTTACAAGTTCTTTGCTGAAAAATCCCTGTTTTTACAGACAACATCTGGCTTACAAGGCCGGATGTTGAAGGACACTGAGTCGGAAAAACATCAGTTTTTCCGGCGAATTGTCCTGGTTCTGTAAAAACAGGGATTTCTCAGCATAGAACTTGTTAAGGTCGAAGCCAGCATAAAAACAGCGGGGCATAAGCCGGAACCTTACTGCGTCCGTCCCCATCCCCCTTTCGAGGGGTCACCCACAAATCCCCCTCTAAAAATAGCGTAAGCACAAGAAAAATCCTTGCGTAAACCTGCAAAATGTGATAGTATCTTCTCTGTGAGTACAAATGTTTTCCGTTGACGAACAGTGTGGAGAGGAAATAGCATGTCAGATATAGGCAAGTATTATGTGGTAAAAGAAAAAGCTGTTCCGGAAGTCTTGCTGAAAGTGCTGGAGGCAAAGAGACTTATGGAAAAGAAAGAACTTACGGTTCAGGAGGCTACCGAACAGGTGGGAATCAGCCGAAGTTCCTTTTATAAATATAAGGATGATATCTTTCCTTTCCATGATAATGCGAAAGGAAAGACTATCACATTTATACTGCAGATGGATGATGAGCCGGGGTTGCTTTCCGATGTGCTGAAGACGATTGCCCGGCATCACGGTAATATTTTGACGATTCATCAGTCAATTCCGCTGAATGGTGTAGCTACATTGACGATCAGTGTGGACATTGCACCGGAAGTGGGAGATGCGGCGGCTATGATGAGCAGCATTGAGAAAAAAGACGGTGTTCATTATTTTAAAATACTAGGTAGGGAGTGAAAAGTAAGATGATTAAAGTTGCAGTGTTAGGGTACGGTACCGTAGGTTCGGGCGTTGTGGAAGTGTTCCGTGTGAATCAGGATACGATCAATAAGAATGTAGGCGAAGAAGTAGAGATCAAGTATGTGTTGGATTTGAGAGATTTTCCGGGAGATCCGGTGGAAAAAGTTCTGGTACATGATTTTGAAGAAATTGTAAATGATCCGGAAGTTAAGATTGTAGTAGAAGTTATGGGAGGATTGAACCCTTCTTTTCATTTCGTAAAACGGTGTCTGGAGAGTGGTAAGAGCGTATGTACCTCCAATAAAGAGCTGGTTGCACAGCATGGTACAGATCTTTTACAGACTGCTAAAGAACATCATGTCAATTTCCTGTTCGAAGCAAGCTGCGGCGGCGGTATTCCGATTATTCGTCCTCTGTATCAGGCGTTGACCGCTGATAAGATTGATGAAGTATCCGGTATCTTAAATGGAACTACAAACTATATCTTAAGCAAGATGGCAAGTGATGGTTCTGATTTTGAAGAAGTACTGAAGAAAGCACAGGATATGGGATATGCAGAGCGTAATCCGGAAGCCGATGTGGAAGGATATGATGCATGCCGTAAGATTGCGATTCTGTCTTCGCTGGCATTTGGCAATTATGTGGATTACAAGGATATCTATACGGAAGGGATCACAAAAATTACAGCCACGGATATCAAATATGCACAGGCGATTGGAACAAGCATCAAACTTCTTGCAGTCAGCAAGAAGACAGAGAAGGGTACTTATGCTATGGTGAGCCCTGTGATGATTGATTCTTCCAATTCTTTATATAGTGTCAATGATGTGTTTAATGCTGTTTCTGTTCATGGAAATATGCTGGGTGATGCGATGTTCTATGGAAAAGGAGCAGGAAAGCTTCCGACGGCAAGTGCAGTAGTTGCAGATGTTGTGGAGGCGGCCAAGAATCTGGATAAGACTGTGATGGGTGACGGATGGGATTCCAAAAAGCTGGAGCTTATGCCCCTTGACGAAGTACCGGGCAGATTCTTTGTGCGTATCAAGGGCAGTACAGCAAGCGTTCTTGCGACAGTAGAAGCTGCATTTGGTGAGGTTGATCCGGTGACAATTCCAAGTCTGGAAGATGAGTTTGCATTTATCACCGGCGAGATGACAGAGGCCGGTTATCGGGAGAAAGCTGCCAAGGTAGAAGGAATCATCAGCATGATTCGTGCAAGATTCTAAACGGACATGTTTGCTGACGCAGACATCACCATATATGAAAGTCAGATGCTTCGTGCTATGCACTCCCGCACCTGGCGAGAGGAGGAAATTTATTATGAAATATGTAGTTATGCTGGGTGATGGTATGGCGGATGAGCCAATTGAAAGTCTGGGAGGAAAAACACCGTTAGACTATGCCGTAACACCTGCTTTAGATGAACTGGCAAAGGTATCCGAGATCGGTATGGTTCAGACAATTCCGGAAGGAATGGCACCGGGATCAGATACTGCCAATCTGTCAGTGATCGGATATGATCCGAAGGAATATTATACAGGTCGTTCTCCGTTGGAGGCTTTAAGCATCGGAGTGGATATGAAATCGGATGATGTGGCACTCCGCTGTAACATTGTGACATTATCGGATGATGATGTTCCTTATGAGGAAAAGACAATTATTGACCACAGTGCTTCGGAAATCAGTACAGAGGATGCTAAGATCCTTCTGAAAGCTGTTACGGATGAGCTGGAAAATGAAACCTATCAGTTCTACGTTGGAACCAGCTACCGGCATTGCCTGATCTGGGCAAACGGGCAGGTGGTAGCACTGACACCGCCCCACGATGTATTGGGTCAGGTAATCGGTCAATATCTTCCGCAGGATGAGGTACTTCGTTATATGCAGAAGCGCAGTTATGAGATTCTGAAAGATCACCCGCTGAACGTGGAACGTAAGGCAAAGGGATTGAATCCGGCGAATAGTTTCTGGTTCTGGGGTGCGGGAACAAAACCTGCATTATCTTCATTTGAAGAGAAATATCACAAAAAGGGTGCGATGATATCCGCAGTTGATCTTCTGAAAGGAATTGCAGTAGGAGCGGAAATGCATAATATTACCGTAGAAGGTGCAAACGGCGGACTACATACAAATTATGAAGGAAAAGCACAGGCGGCAGTTGATGCACTTTTGAAGGACGGATATGATTTTGTATATATTCATCTGGAAGCTCCTGATGAGATGGGACACCAGGGAAGTGTAGAGCGGAAAGTGGAAGCGATTCATCGTATGGATACCCGAATCATCGCTCATGTAAAAGAACAGTTGGATGCGTCCGGTGAAGATTATCGTCTGTTGGTGCTTCCGGATCATCCAACCCCGATCCGTGTCCGCACGCATGTATCGGATCCTGTTCCATACCTGCTCTATGACAGTACAGATTTACAGAAACATGACTGGAAATATACGGAAGCCGAAGCTGCGAAGAGCGGAAATAAGATTCAAAAGGGCTGTGAACTGATGGAATATTTGTTTTCAAAATAAAGAGAGTCGGAGTTTGGATTCTCCGATGTTTCGCGAAAAAAGACGATATGAACCTGCCGGAACATGTCGTCTTCTTTCTACAGTTCCTTAGCAGATTCCTAATTGAAATAGAGGGTATTGATTCATGATACAAAAAGAAAATGCAAGGAAAATCTGTTATTTCATTGGATGGATGATTACAGGCATTCTTGCCGCTGCGGCAGTTTTTCTGCAAATGCATCCGGTACGTTTGAGCAGTGCTGCAGAATGTCTGCTCAGGCGTTTTGTGGGGGTGTATTGTCCGGGATGCGGAGGAACCAGAGCTTTTTTTGCTCTGATGATGGGTCATCCGATGCTTTCTTTCTATTTTCATCCTGTAGTACCGTATATAGCGGTGATTTTTCTGTGGTATATGTTTAGTAATACGATTGACCATATGAGCAAAGGTCATACAGCAATAGGAAGCCGCTATCATAACTATTATCTTTACGGTGCATTTGTCATAATCATAGTAAACTGGATCTTGCGGAATATTCTTCTGATCGTATTTCATATTCCCCTTGGATAACTATAAAAACTCTGACGCAGAGGATTTTAAATCCCAAATGTGTCAGAGTTTTATCGTATCAGTTTCAACTTTTCACTATTAAATTTCTCCCCGAAGTTCTCTGTAGAAGTTCGCCAATGTCACATTCATGTAAGGCTGAACCCAGAGCAGCGCCACACCGAAGCTTAAAAGAGAAATGCACAGAATGCCGAGAAAACTTAGGTAATGAAGATAAAAGTATCTCCCTTTGTTTCCTTTCATAAGACGGGAACTTTCCTTAAGGGCTTCTATGGCAGTGCATTCAGTGTCTGCCAAAAGAAACATGGTCATCGCAAATGGCAGTGTAATCAGAGTGTAAACCAACATCCCAATGAATGAAATTGCACACGTAACAATCAGGAGTGTACATAAAAAGGAGAGTGCATTCATGAAAGTAAGTTGGTGGGTGGGCAGGTATAGGAAATCCTGGTAAAAGGGCAGAGAGGTAATTCCGTATTGTGTAAATAGTATCATAGGCAGAGAAACAAACAGGAAAGACAGGGCTCCCCAAATTAAGGCAACTGCCAGAATGCGATCCGGATGGTGTGTAAATCCGTAGAAGAGATCCTGAATCTGAGCCTGCTCATGACGGCTGATTTTGAGAGAAATCTGTAAAAAACCCACATTCAGAACCTGTACGAGCAGTAGAGTCAGGAACTGAAAGACATAACTGGCAACTGACATGAAGCTGGAACTGTAACCGGATACAGGAAAGACCCAGTTGCTTATAAATCCTATAATTATTGAAAAAAGGCCGAAAAGCAGGCTGGCTGCGATACAGAGACCATAATTGCCGATCAATGCCTTGCGCGCAAGCGCTTTTAATTCTGCTGATGAATGTTTCATATCTTATCACTCCAAATTTTCTTATAAATCGATATCGCTGAAATACTCCCGTAAATCATCGTAATCATCCATATCATAGTCGTAGGAATCGTCAAAAAAATCTTCCATATAGGGATCATCAAAGAAATTATTCAGATCGGTTTGTCCTACTGATTGAAAACTATAAATCAGTAACATTGTCCAGGAAAGGATACCAATTACGATTCCGCCAATAGAAAGACCGAGTCCGATCTGTGCGGAGCTTTCCATTTTACCGTTTCCGCGTGAAAGCAATGCAATCACAATGCCGACTCCGCCAACCAGTGGAGAAAGTCCGCAGCAGATAAACAGGAGAGAACAGATACCAAGAATCAGTGCAGCGGTTGCCATGCCGGATGAACCAGGTTGGGTATAGCGTGGATTTTGTCCGTAATTTCCCTGCTTCTGAGTGTTTAAATCAAAATATTGACGGTTCGGCTGATAATCATAATGACCATAATTCTGGGGATTATCAGGGGCAGACCCATATCCGTATTGTCCGGAATTCTGTGAATTGCTGCCGCCAGACCCATATCCGTATTGTCCGGAATTCTGTGAATCGCTGCCGCCAGACCCATAACCATATTGTCCGTAATCCTGAGGATTTCCCGTAGTTCGTCCGTGGTCGGTCTGGTCGGGCTTGGGGGAAGTGCCTGGATCATCACCGGAAGGGTCATACGTGTTTTGAGTGCTGGTATCATTATCATCCTGCCAGCTATAATTACTCATAATTTTTTCCTCCTGTAAGTTCCTTAGAGTGTGTTTAGAAATTCCTTAGATAAATTTTATAATACAATTTAGTTTATCATGGGAGACGTGGGAAGGCAAGGATTTTGCATAGGAATTGTTGCAGGTCGCAGGTAAATTGCAGACAAAGTAAAGAAGAAACGTGAAAATTGATTGACGAACAGGGGAAAAGCAGTTATAATAAAAAAAGTGTCCGGTTGGACAAAATATCTGGAGACGTATCGAAGTGGTCATAACGGGGCGCACTCGAAATGCGTTTGCCCTCCGGGGCACGAGGGTTCGAATCCCTCCGTCTCCGCTCAAAAGTCGCTTGTCTGGCGGCTTTTTTGTTTACCACAATCACACCAGCCGGAGCGTGTTCCCGGGATAATCAGTGTGAGACCGGACACCTCCGATACGGGCAAGAACCGCACTCCTCCCGGAACTGATGTGATAAGGATATTATAGTGCGCCCACAGAAGAAAAACAAGACAGGTTTTGTATAATTCTTTCTTTTCCGGCTAAAATTTTAATGGCAGAGGATTCTTCTGATTAGAAAATAAGGGAGGAGTTGTTTGGGGTGTCGGTAAAGTAAGGCAGAAAAAACTTGTAAAATGAAATTTTGCTGAAATTTTGTACTGTTTTTACCGGAATTTTCTTGACTTTTTTGTCGGGGAAGGATATAATGTTCAAGCGTGCATAGATGTACAGCATTTTTTGTGCGCAAATTTATATGCGATTAAGCAACCGAACAACCCCGCAGAAGCGGAGAATCATTCAGGAGGTGAAAAGGAATGCCAACATTTAATCAGTTAGTAAGAAAAGGACGTCAGACATCTGTAAAGAAGTCTACCGCACCGGCTCTGCAGAAAAGCTTTAACTCTCTTCAGAAAAAGACATCTGATATGTCTTCTCCACAGAAACGTGGCGTATGTACAGCAGTTAAAACAGCTACTCCTAAGAAGCCTAACTCAGCTCTTAGAAAAATCGCCAGAGTTCGTCTTTCCAACGGTATCGAAGTAACAAGCTACATCCCAGGAGAAGGTCACAACCTTCAGGAGCATAGCGTTGTTCTGATCCGTGGAGGAAGAGTTAAGGACCTGCCAGGTACAAGATATCACATTATCCGTGGTACACTTGATACAGCAGGTGTAGCTAACAGAAAACAGGCCCGTTCCAAATACGGCGCTAAGAGACCGAAAAAGAAATAATCTTGCGAAGATAAATAAAGTAAGGTCTTCATAACGTTTGCTGTCAGCAGCAAATACTGATTAAAAAAGATTCGAATTTTCTTGTATCACAGATATCCTATGTTGTACGGTATTCCTTAACCTTTCACGGTTGCAGGTTAATAGAGAATTTACCAGTGCGAACATACATCGATATATGTGTGAGTACCTGAGATCTAATCGAATTATGATTAAGGAGGGAAGTAACGTGCCACGTAAAGGACATACTCAAAAAAGAGATGTTTTAGCAGATCCGTTATACAACAACAAAGTGGTAACCAAACTTATCAATAACATCATGTTAGATGGTAAGAAAGGTGTTGCACAGAAGATTGTATACGGTGCATTTGCTAAAGTAGAAGCAAAATCTGGAAAACCAGCACTTGAAGTATTTGAAGAAGCTATGAACAATATCATGCCGGTTCTCGAAGTAAAAGCAAGACGTATCGGTGGAGCAACCTATCAGGTGCCGATCGAGGTTCGTCCGGAGAGACGTCAGGCTCTGGCTCTTCGTTGGATCACCACGTATTCTCGTAAGAGAGGCGAAAAGACCATGGAGGACAGATTGGCTAACGAGCTTCTGGATGCTATGAATAACACAGGTGCATCCGTTAAGAAGAAAGAAGATATGCATAAGATGGCAGATGCAAATAAGGCGTTTGCTCATTACAGATTCTAATCTGAAAGCATGTCGTTCATGTGAGGGGGACTTGAAAGCTTGTGCTTAAAAGTCCGTACCTCCGTTTAGAATAAAACAGGAGGAAAAAGTTTTGGCTGGAAGAGAATATCCATTAGATAGAACCAGAAACATTGGTATTATGGCGCATATCGATGCAGGTAAGACAACTCTTACTGAGCGTATTCTGTACTATACCGGTGTTAACTATAAAATTGGTGATACTCACGAAGGAACTGCTACCATGGACTGGATGGAGCAGGAGCAAGAGCGTGGTATTACGATCACTTCAGCCGCTACTACCTGCCACTGGACACCGCAGGAAAACTGCAAGGTAAAACCGGGTGCTTTAGAGCACCGTATCAATATCATTGATACTCCTGGACACGTTGACTTTACCGTTGAGGTAGAGCGTTCCCTTCGTGTGCTGGACGGCGCTGTCGGTGTATTCTGTGCAAAGGGCGGCGTTGAGCCACAGTCTGAGAATGTATGGCGTCAGGCTGACACCTACAATGTACCCCGTATGGCATTCATCAATAAGATGGATATCCTGGGTGCAGATTTCTACAATGCTGTAGATCAGATTAAGACTCGTCTTGGAAAAAATGCAATCATTCTTCAGCTGCCGATCGGCAAGGAAGATGAATTTAAAGGAATTATCGATCTGTTTGAGATGAAAGCTTACATCTACAATGATGATAAGGGTGAAGATATCTCAATCGTTGATATTCCGGAAGATATGCAGGATGACGCGGAGCTGTATCATACAGAGCTGATCGAGAAGGTCTGCGAACTGGATGATGAGCTGATGATGCGTTATCTGGAAGATGATGTTCCGTCTGTTGACGAGATGAAAGCAGCTCTGCGTAAGGGAACCTGCGAATGTGCAGCGATTCCGGTATGCTGTGGTTCTGCTTACAGAAATAAAGGTGTTCAGAAACTTCTGGATGCAATCCTTGAGTATATGCCGGCTCCAACCGATATTCCGCCAATCGATGGTGTAGATATGGAAGGAAATGAGACAGTAAGACATTCTTCCGATGACGAACCGTTCTCAGCTCTGGCATTTAAAATTATGACAGACCCATTTGTTGGTAAGCTAGCATATTTCCGTGTATATTCCGGTACTATGAACTCTGGTTCTTATGTATATAACTCTACAAAGGGTAAAAAAGAACGTGTTGGACGTATCCTGCAGATGCATGCCAACAAGAGACAGGAGCTGGATAAAGTATATTCCGGAGATATTGCAGCTGCAATCGGATTTAAGTTTACAACAACCGGTGATACCATCTGTGACGAACAGCATCCGGTAATCCTTGAGTCCATGGAATTCCCGGAACCAGTTATCGAACTGGCAATTGAGCCTAAGACAAAAGCTGGTCAGGGTAAACTGGGTGAAGCTCTTGCAAAACTGGCAGAGGAAGACCCGACATTCCGTGCACACACCAATCAGGAAACAGGACAGACGATCATTGCAGGTATGGGTGAGCTCCATCTGGAAATCATCGTAGACCGTCTGCTTCGTGAGTTCCACGTAGAGGCAAATGTTGGTGCTCCTCAGGTTGCTTACAAAGAGACCATTACAAAACCGGCAGATGTGGACAGCAAGTATGCAAAACAGTCCGGTGGTCGTGGACAGTACGGTCACTGTAAAGTTAAATTTGAGCCTATGGATGCAAATGCAGAAGAAACTTATAAGTTTGTATCCAGCGTTGTCGGCGGTGCGATTCCGAAGGAATATATCCCGGCAGTCGGAGAGGGTATCGAAGAAGCTATGAAGGCTGGTATCCTTGGCGGATTCCCTGTTGTAGGTGTTTCGGCAAATGTATACGATGGTTCTTACCATGAAGTCGATTCTTCTGAGATGGCATTCCATATTGCAGGTTCCCTTGCATTTAAGGAAGCAATGCAGAAGGCAGCTCCGGTGTTGCTTGAGCCGATCATGAAGGTGGAAGTATCTACTCCGGAAGATTACATGGGTGATGTTATCGGTGATATTAACTCTCGTCGTGGACGTATCGAAGGTATGGACGATGTGGGCGGCGGAAAGATGATTCGTGGTTTTGTACCGTTGGCTGAGATGTTCGGATACGCAACAGATCTGCGTTCCAGAACACAGGGTCGTGGTAATTACTCCATGTTCTTCGACAGATATGAGCCGGTTCCGAAGTCTGTACAGGAAAAAGTTCTGTCTGCAAAGGCAAAATAAAGTTAAAATGCTTGCAAAACCTACGATTATGCAATATAATCTAGGTTAGCAGGCTACGAATATCGGAGATTTTATCTCCTGATGCGGATATCCGCAGAACTCAAAAAGCCCAAGGGGCACAGATCTATAAGGAGGATTTTGAAAAATGGCTAAGGCTAAATTTGAAAGAACAAAACCGCATTGTAACATTGGTACCATTGGACACGTAGACCATGGTAAAACAACTCTGACAGCAGCTATCACTAAGACTCTTTCAGAAAGAGTTGCTGGTAATGCAGCTGTAGATTTCGAAAACATTGATAAAGCTCCGGAAGAGAGAGAGCGTGGTATTACAATCTCTACTGCACACGTTGAGTATGAGACAGATAACAGACATTACGCACACGTTGACTGCCCAGGCCATGCTGACTATGTAAAGAACATGATCACAGGTGCTGCTCAGATGGACGGCGCTATCCTGGTTGTTGCTGCAACTGATGGTGTTATGGCTCAGACAAAAGAGCATATCCTTCTGTCCCGTCAGGTAGGTGTACCTTATATCGTAGTATTCATGAACAAATGTGATATGGTTGATGATGAAGAGCTGCTTGAGCTGGTAGACATGGAGATCCGTGAGCTGCTGAACGAGTACGAGTTCCCGGGAGATGACACACCGATTATTCAGGGTTCTGCTCTGAAAGCTCTGGAAGATCCGTCAGGCGAATGGGGCGACAAGATCATGGAACTGATGGCAGCTGTTGATGAGTGGATTCCGGATCCTCAGCGTGCTACAGATCAGCCATTCCTGATGCCTGTAGAGGATGTATTCACAATCACAGGTCGTGGTACTGTTGCTACCGGACGTGTTGAGCGTGGTGTTCTGCATCTGAACGAGGAAGTTGAAATCGTTGGTATCAAAGAAGAAACACGTAAAACTGTTGTAACTGGTATCGAAATGTTCCGTAAGCTGTTGGATGAGGCTCAGGCTGGTGATAACATCGGTGCTCTGCTTCGTGGTGTTCAGAGAACTGAGATCGAAAGAGGTCAGGTTCTTTCAAAACCAGGTTCAGTTACCTGCCACAAGAAATTCACAGCTCAGGTTTACGTTCTGACAAAAGACGAGGGTGGACGTCACACACCTTTCTTCAACAACTATCGTCCGCAGTTCTACTTCAGAACAACTGACGTAACTGGCGTTATCAATCTGCCGGCTGGTACAGAGATGTGCATGCCTGGAGATAACGTAGAGATGACAATCGAACTGATCCATCCGATCGCTATGGAGCAGGGTCTTACATTCGCTATCCGTGAAGGTGGACGTACTGTTGGATCAGGCCGTGTTGCTACTATCATCGAGTAATCACTGGTTGACAGATAAAATTTATATATTGTTATCGTAAGATAACGTTGTGTCCAAACGTAAGATGCCCGTAGAACTTCGGTTCTACGGGTTTTTCTGTTGCCTGGAAATATAAAATGTAGCGGAAGAGAATAACGAAAAATAAAGAAAAATGGTTGCCGGGATGAGCCGGTAAGGGATGCCCCAAGCGGCAGGGCTGCTACTTGGGGTGGTTTGTATTTACAAATAACAATACTTATGATGAAATTAAATAAAAATTCAATGAATAATTATTCAAAAAAGAGAGGAAGATTAATTGGAAACAAGAAAAGAGCAAAAAGAACGGAGAAGACAAGAAATAATAAATGCTGCGCTAGAGTTATTTGTTAGTAAGGGATATGCGGCTACAAAGATAACAGATATCGCTAAGAGAGTAAATATGAGTATAGGATTAATGTTTCATTATTTTGAATCCAAAGAAGCTTTATATGAAGAGTTAATTCGAATGGGTCTGGAAGGAACATCATATCCGGGAGCGCAGAAGTGTGAGCATGCAATAGGCTATTTTGTGAAATTTACAGAAGAGTTATTTGAGTATATGAAAAAACAACCTATTGTAGCAAAAATGTTTGTGCTGATGGCAGAAGCACAACGAAGTGAAGCAACACCAGAGCATATCAGAGAAATAGCAATGAAAGTAAATACAATAGAACAATTTGTACCAATTATCGAATGGGGACAGCAAGAGGGAAGTATTAAGGAAGGCAATCCCTTGGTGATTTCCAATGCGTTTTGGTGTAGTATACAAGGAATTGCCGAACAGTATGCTACGAATCAAGAGATTGAGTTACCAAATGCAGAGTGGATTGTTGATATTGTGAGAAAGAAATAGTGAGGTGCATATGAAGAAGATCGTGATTATTGGCGGTGGAATTGCAGGAATGACAGCAGGAGTACTGTTACAGAAGGAAGGATTCACTACAGAGATTTATGAAAAAAATGCTTTGCCTGGAGGACAGTGTACCGGATGGAAGCGGGAAGGATACTTTATTGATAATTGTATTCACTGGCTTACGGGAACAAGAACAGGGAGTGCATTGCATGAACTTTGGAAAGAAATTGGTGCATTAGGCGATGGTGTAGAACTGGATAAAAAAGAGATGTTTTTTCTTCCAAATTAAATGGTCAAACGTTATCCAGACAACGCTTAGACAGAATGGTATAGCGGTCCATCCTGTTCTTCGTATCCCGGACATGGATCTGCATATTTGAGCGGGAAATGTCATCATAATGAAGATGAATTACTTTAGAAACCCGCATGCCGGAAGAATACATGACTGCAAGCATAGCCTTATATTTGATATCGCCAACAGCGTCTAACAAACGGTCAATTTCACCAGCGGTCAGTACAGTCGGAAGCCTGTGTTCTTGGATCATATGTGGAACTGTGATAGCATCCCAAAGGATATGCAGGACATTCCGATAGAAAAAACGGACAGCTGAATTATAAAGGTTCAGAGTTGTGGCTTTTAATCCTTCTTCTCTTTTTGCAAGCAGAAAAGTCCTGACATCCTGACAGGTAAGTTCTTCAGGACACTTGCCCTGATATTTCAGAAAGTAAGAGACATAGTTTTTATAACAGTTGATGGAACGTTCTTTGAGGTTACGGATTTTTCCGGCTTCCTCAAGCTGTTGTAAATATTTTTCGTACATAATAAAATCCTCCATGTGAAATCAGTAGTAATCAGAAACACTGCTTTGCATGGAGGTGCATTTGGGTCATAAAACCGCTTGTCAACCAAGCGGAAGGATGATATTCTTTTCATAGGCAGTGGGAAGGTCGATCCTGTTTGATTGTCTGGTTGTGGTGATTTAACAATACTACTTTTAGGACTCGCTTTCCACTGTTTTGTTATAGAAAACAGAAAATCGCTATGCAACAGCCTTGGCAGGCCATCGCGCAGCGATTTTGTTCAATTTCAATTTGTAGAACTGAAAAATCGGGATTCGCGGAGAATTAGTATATGGATTTTGTTGTTGAGTTTGCGGTCGATTTTATTGCTAAAATGATCGGACCACTTACAAAGCCCTCGTATGATAGAATGCACGAAAAGTATAAGAAATAGAAAAAGAGAAAAACATACAAATAAATTCAGGTCTATATAAGGTTTTGCGGGGTTAAAAAAATTTTGACATTTTTATAGAGGCGTGATAATATAATTGTAGGAGAGGTGTCGTTAAGAAGTTAATTTTAGAAATAGGTAACTGACGAATGTCGCTTCTTTATGTTGTATGAAGGATTGATTGTAATAGTTAAATCATTCTAAAATATATAGAAGTCTGTTGAATAATTTGATTGTTTATAAGCAGATTATGTTATATTAGAAAATGGAGGAAATGATATGGCAGATATTTACAAGTTTGTAAAAAAGTCAAATAATAGTCGTCCTTTATATACTAGTTATGAGTTAAGTAAGAACGTAAAGGATAAGAGAATCAGCGAAGGAATTGGAGAGGCTGAATTTGCATCTAAATATGGCATTACTATAGAATTATTACAAAGAATTGAGAAAGGTAATAGTAGTTTCTCACCTAAGTTATATAAAGCGTGTGGTAAGATATTAGGATTGTCAACCGAAGAACTGCTATCAGAAATAAACGATGATATGGCCGCAGCAAATTTTAGATCAAATGCGAATGATAGCAATGTTCAGGGAACATTTGATTTGGCTAATATGTTGTTTAATGAAATTATTATGCAAAAAAAAATCGGAATAAACTGATAAGGCGGTGTTTTTTTGAAAAAATTAAGTGAAGAAGAAAAAACAAAGCTGTATGAAGAGGTTCACCCAATTGCTCTTGAGTATAGAGAATCTTTTATTCATAAGGATGAGGTAATAGAAGATACTTTTAAAACAATAGAGCAGTTGGGTTTTTTGCTTATTAGATTTCCTGCAATTGGTGAAAATACTTCTTTAAGTGGCTTTACGATATATAAGGCTCCTTATAATTGTATTTATATTAATAGCAGGCAAAATCTTGGTAGGCAATATTTGTCATGTTGGCATGAGTGTTACCATATTCATACTGGCGAGGGAAATGGAATAAGTTATACAGAATGTCTGATGGAGGATCCCATTGAATATAAGGCAAATGCTTTTGCAAGTGTTATTTTAATGCCAGATGATTTAGTGAGAAGGTATATTAACTTACATAATATTTCCTTACAATATTTAAAACATGAAGATATTATTTGTATGCAAAATTATTTTAACGTGGGATATTCTGCTATGTTAACAAGAATTATACAATTGTATCCTGAATATAAGAAAAATTTACAAAATAGATATGCTATAGCCCAAAATACAGAAAAACAGCGAAAATCATTGGAAGAAAAAACAAAAGTGGTTCATGGAAATCTACAATTAATAAACGCTACGAATGATATTTATATTCCGGACTCTTTTTATAATAACGTTGCTTTTAATTTAGATAAAAAGAGAATATCTAAAGAAAAGGCTTTTGAATTATTAAAAGTCGTAGATGGATTGAATAATGATCTATAAAGGAGAAGAATTATCAAATTATCCAATTTGCGACACTGATATTTGGGTAGATATTATTCTTGCAAAATTGGATGATGTGTTAATTGAAAAATATGAAAAAATTGTAGTGGCTGATGTTGTAGAAAAAGAAATATTGAAATTTGGTAAAAATGAATATTTCAAAGTTATCGCTGAAAAATATGAAGTACTTAAGAAGAATGAAAAAATTATTGTAATTGAGCATAGTGATATAGATGAAGAGGACAAGAAATTTCTAGAAAAACAGTTAGTTGATTGTGATGATAGATTTCGAACTGGATTAGAAGATTCACCGCATGAAGAACATAAGGGAGAAATTGTTTCTGCGATTTATGCGGAACATTTTGAATGTCTATTTTTGAAAAGTAATGACGGAGCATTTCGTGAAGGTAACATGGGGCGTATCGCATTTCCTGATTTAGTGGTCAAAAGCAGAAAGGATATGTTGAGGGATTTAGCGGATGAGCAGTGCAGGCATGAGTATGGACAGGCGATTATTGATAATAGGGCATTTATGAATGAAGGAACCAGAATATATAAAGAAGAGAAAAATGCAATAGTTACTGAAGTACAAGTTCAAAATTTATTGTTAAAATTAAGGGGAAAGTTGTAATGCATTCAATGGCTTATATGATTGAAAGGGTAGGGAGTTTGGATTTAGTGTGGTTGTTGTAAAATGCATACAAGTAAAAAATTGGCAGCTTATAAAACTCCGTTTGTGATACCATTTTGATACTAAAAAATGAAGAGAATAAAAATATAGCATGGAAAACCTGTAATGCAGGACAATATGGACACGAAAATCACAGAAAACAACGAGATTTTAAGAACATTACAAACGTGAGGGCGGACGTATTGTTGGATCAGGCCGTGTTGCTATTATCATCGAGTAATCACTGGTTGACAGATAAAATTTATATATTGTTATCGGAAGATAACGTTGTGTCCAAACGTAAGATACCCGTAGAACTTCGGTTCTATGGGTTTTTCTGCTAAATGAAAAAGTAAAACTAATTGGAAAATAATAATGAATGTCAGAACGCGACAAAGACCGCTGAATTAGCCCAACATCATAAACTTCAGAAAGAGTTCACTCAAAGAAAATGTGTGAAAATAGAGAACTTGAAAGGGTAAAACATGGATACTATCGAGTAGCCAATCGAATGGAAATTTTAGAAGAAAAGATGATTGCTACATTTTTGAAAGAGGGTATCGTATGTATGCAATCAGCATTACTCTATTATGGATATAGTGATAAAACTCCTTTGGTATGGACAATTGCAGTTCCAAGAAAAATTTGGGTAATTTGTCAAAGTATGCAAAAGAAATGAGAGTATATAAAAAAGTTAGTGGATTGATGGAGGTAATGCTGAATGGGTGATATGGCGAGTTCAGTACTTGCAAGGCTAAAGAATAAAGTATGCGCCAAAACAGGAAGAACGTAGAATTCTAACACAGTTGGATGATTTCGAAGGGAAAGTTCTGTGAAACGGTAGGGCAGTTTATTTGCAGCAGTGAAAAGGTGCTTAGGGACCTGTTTTTATAAAACGAATGGAATTTAATATGTTTGTTGTAAAATAAAAATGTAGAAAGTTGCAAAACAAAAATGTAGGTGATTG